>JAHILE010000010.1 GCA_018897155.1 Nanoarchaeota archaeon
ACGATTTTTATTCGCACATAAGACATCCAAACACCTACTATAATTTAGGCACAACATAAATATATACTTTTCGGTGTGAATTGAACAAATATATTGAGATAGATTAAAGTTACTCAAATCAATTATAAAGTGTACTTAAGATACATATAAGAACATGCTCAAAGATTCACAAATTTCTTTTAAATTCCGACATCAAATCCCTATATGCATAGAATGTAGATGTCCTATTCGTCTTCAATGCATTAAAAAACTTCGCAATGTCCTTAATTGTTTCGCTGTCGTAAGCAAAGAAATGCTTTGAGTAAAAAGGATTAATTCCGGACAGATTGTCCTTTTGCGAGTAATAGGCCATTGCTTTAAGCCACTTTACATCCATATGCTTCTTCCATTCCCGGTCAACGCTTCCTTCAAACTCTATGCCTCCGGCCCAAGTTTCCATAATCCAGAATTCCTTTGCGCCGCCACTTGCTTTCCATTCCGGAACCAATACAATTTCAGTTGCATCAAAGCCCGATATTCCGTAAATATCCACTCCGACAATATCAATCTTCGAACTCAATACCCCGGTAAAAAATTGTCGATCGTATGGGTTTTGCGGTATTATGCCTATTGCTGTTTTAATATTGGGATCTATGGATTTGATAATGTCGATTGTCTCGTTTACCAGCACGACCCACATTTTGGGCGTTACAGATTCATTAAAGTTCAGGTAACGATAAGCATTAACTTTCGGGTCTACCGCCACAACAGGCTCTAAAATAACCGCAATGTAGTCCGGCTTAATATTTGCTGCCGCTCTCAGATATTCTTTTTGCTTTTCCGAATATTCGCTCCATGACAGACTCTTGCCTCCAAAATATTCTTTATCGCCATTGGCATTATTTCCTATCATTACCTTTTTGCCGCGGCTTTGAGCTGATTTTACTAATTTGCTTAAGTTGGCGAGGGCTTCAGTTTCTCTTGTTGTATCTGAAAATTTCGGTATGTCCATCCTTACAAAATCCACACCTGTCTCTTCTATTGCGCGTTCATATTCGTCAGAAAATTCGTATGACAAGCCGTTCAATGGGGCATTGTTCATAGCGCCGAATAGCATTGGCTTGTAAACTACAGGCTTCCATTCGAGAATCTTTTGGTCAAGCCAGATGTCTGTCTTTTCGCAATCCACTTTATATTTTTCGGGAGCAGAAGCGCATGTGTCTTGAGGCAGTTCTCCGATAATTGTGCCGTTCTTGTATCTCCAGTAGTCATCTCCGCCTTTATAGATTTCAGTGTCGCGTTTCTGATTATCGTAGTCCAAATTGCAATCTGCAAGATAATAAGTATGCAGGTTTTCATCCCCGATCAATATTGCACATAATTTGAATCCATCGGGCTGTTCATATTGGTGAACTATCGCAGCTGCCGGAACTCCTTGAATTATGGGCGGCTTTCCAGTTTGTGGACATTTGTCAGTCTTCTCCCATCCCTGCGGCACATCGCAGGGCGTGGAAAATTCCCTGCATTCTCCTGATGGTGAAACTGCGGGAGTTATTACCTGTGCACATACAAGTTGTTGCGTTCTATTTTCAGTTATTTTGGAAATATCGGCATTATCAGAAATATTATTAGAAATGCAACCGCTAATAAGTATTAGTACTGCCATGAATGCAATAGTCAGGAATTTTCTCATAGAATTTATTACTCAGTATGTTTTATATATCTCTTTTTAAAAGGGAGATTGAATATATGATAATGCACCGCGCAATCACTTTTTCTCAGTTCCGACAACAGTCTTGTCTTCGGAACAGCTCCTGCAAAGCCACTGACCCTCAACATCAACAAGATCGTCATAAACCTGCCCGCATTCCTCGCAGCGCCCCTCTAGTGTCGGGTGCCTGCTTCTGATCGGTGGCGCGCCATTCTCGATTTCGACATGCGCGTAAAGAATATCAATAATCCCGGGAGCTATTTTTGTAATGTCTGTTTCGGTGACAATTCCGACAAGATTGCCTTTTTCATCAATTACGGGAATTCTTCCGACATTGTTCGCATACATTATTTTTGCAACATCGGTTATGCTGTCGCCAGGGCTCGCAGTAATAATTTTTGGGCTCATGATTTCGCCCGCAGTGACGTCACGCGGGGATTTGTTTTCCGCAACAACTTTGCTGACGATATCTTTATCCGTAAGCATGCCGACAATTTTGTTTTTCAGAACAATCGGAATGCCTCGGATGTTTTTTTCGCGCATCTGCATTGCAACTTTCTGGACAGTGTCTTTTGCATCAGCAACAGCCACTTTCTTTGTCATGATATTTGAAACAGCTAAATCTTCTTCGTCAGGCAGCATATAATCACATAATGATTTTGTCTAGATAGTTTATATATTTCAAGTGCTGGCGCTAAAGTTCGGCAAATGACGATGGGATGTGCCTTATTGCACCAAGAGCTTCGCTTTTGATGCATCGTATTTCCAGTCCGCAGGAAGAACTCCAACGCGCGAGTAATATTTTCCGAGCCTTCTGACTTTTGATTCTGCAAGCATCAACTTATGCCTTCCGCTCTGATCTTTGTGGTTTTTCAGCAAATGCTCCCGGATGCCAACTGTCTGCTTAAGAACATTAAATAAATCCTCCGGAAGCTTTGAATCAAGTTTCTTTTCTTTTAGTATCTGGCCAAGAGCCTTTCCGGTAATTGTCTGAACAGAGGGAATGCCGTACTGGTCGCGCAAAGTAAGACCGATAGCTGCCGCGCTCTGACCCTGTTTTCTCAGCTTCATTATAAGCGCTTCAACTTCTTCAGCCTTATAATCAACCCATGTTGGAGTTTTCTTATCCACTGGCTTTTTGCTGCCTGATTTTCCTCGCCTTCCGCAATATAGTCTTGACATTTTAGTTCACCAAATTAACAAAATCGGAATAGAAAGAGATTGGCTGATTAGGCCGCAAATGCTAAGCCTATGTACCGATCTGAGCGAGCCTAAACCCTTTCAGTCCAAACACTATATCATAAACGAAGCTTTTTAAATACACTTTCAAACAAAATCCAACATAAACCGTCGTTTATCGGCAATTCTAAAAGATAATGATTTTAAAGCTTGAAAGTAAATTGTGTGTGTGGAACCAAAAATCAAAATCAATGTTTCAGACGTCATAACATACGAATTCTGCCCGAAACAGTTCTACTTCCAGCGCGTCTTGAAAATAATTCCTCCGCAATTGAGAGCGCTTTTCAGTGTCGGCATAAAAGAACACAATCATTATGAAACGTGCAACGACAAAGAGCATGCCAAAAAACCGGAAGCCGAAGAAGGAAAGCCGTATGTGATGCTTTTTCAGGAAGTGCCGCTAATTGATACGAAAAACAACATATCGGGAAGAATAGATGCGCTTTATATCCAAGGCAGTTCGTTTCTTTCAGAGGGGGACTTGCGCAAAGCCCTGATAATCGATAAGAAGCGCAAAATGAACGAGATATATTTCCTGCAGGTATTCGGATACGCGCATCTTCTTGACGCAACTGACCGATTCGGCTTTCTTAAGCCTTGCGAAACATTCGGGCAAATTGTGCACAATTCAGGGTCAAGCGGAGAAATCGCAATAACGGATGCAAAGAAATCAGAGTTCCTGAACAAAGCAATAATTTTGCGCGAGCATTTCACGCGCATGCTTGAAGGAGAGATACCAAAAACAAAGAAATGCGAAAAGTGCATTAATTGCCATTTTAAATCCAGGTGCTTTGGCGGGTTAAACGCTTTCATATGATTTAGCCACCACGTTCAAACATATGCGCGATTTTGATAAAAAAGTATATCAAGATACACTCATAATATTAGAGCATTACACCGGTAAAAAAATCACGAAAATCATTAAAGGCGGTTATTCGATATTCGGGCTTTTTCAGAAAAAAATGATATCTTGCAGATGATTGCTTATGCCAAAAACATCAGAACTATCGCCTATTGAAAAAATGCTCCTTACAAAGCTGATGATTGACTGCTCGGGCGAAACTGCCCGGGCACTTTCCGAGATGATGAATAAAAAGGTTTCTACAGCAGCAGATTCTCCAAAAGTATTGCTTATAAATGATGTTCCCAAGCTCTTGAATTCCGAAGACCCTGCCATAACCCTGCTTTTTACAAGAATGTCAGGAGCGATAAAAGGAACAATAATATTGTCATCCACTGCTGATAATATACTGAAAACCGCAGATATCTTCCTTCACAAGCCTCTTGGCTATTTCAAGAATTTAAGCGATGAAAATGTGTCGGTGATCAAGGAACTCGCAAACATAATGGCCGGCTACTATATAACTGCCCTAAACCATATTCTTCACGCAACCTGCGATTCGTCAATGCCTGAATTGTCGATAAACCCGAGGCGCGCAATTGAGGACTTCGGGTTTGGGTCTGTATATACCGAAGAGATCTTAGTGCTTGCGCTGAAAGCAAAATTCGAGATTGAAGGAGGCATAAAAGAAGATATCCTGCTGCTGTTCAGGAAAAACGACATAAAAAAGATACTTGAGCGGCTTATAGTTAATACAAATATTGTTTCAAACATGCAGTTCGGATAAAAATTTAGTATCCATAGACAGGCGGCTATGGTGCTCAAGGTGACGCTCCCTACCTTATTGGGTGCTAATGACTGTAATGGAGGAAATTGAAACAGAAGGCACTTAATTCGCAAGTGTTGTAAATGGCGGAAGATTACTTGCAGAAGTGGTATGGATTTAAATGTTTCAGGCAATCATTTAACTCATGGCTGAGATAAAAAGCATGGATATGCATGACGGAAAGATAGAGATAAAGCTTTCCATAAGCAATGACGAGTACCGGATACTAAAGCACCATATGAGCAATCTTACAATTTTTCCCTGTGAAAAGGATACTCTTACATACAGCCTTACTACGGGAAAGCTCGGAAACAGCAACAGAGTGATGCTTCCCAAGAAATTCCTTGAGTCGTTCAACATAAAGGAACTCGACAAAAAGGTGCCTTCAAACATATTTGTCCTGAATGGCGACGCATACCTGCTAATAAAGATAAAAAGCTCTAAAGCAGGTATTCCGACTTTCAAGGAGGATGAATTGAAATGAGAGTTGCAACAGGGCTAAAAAAGCTGGATGCTATGCTTTCCGGAGGGTTTCCTGAAAACTCTGTTATCCTGCTTTCCGGGGGACCGGGTACGGGAAAAACACTGGTCGCATTAAGATTTCTTCTTGAAGGCGCACGGCTTGGCGAAAAATGCTGCTATGTATCCCTTTGCGAAAAAAGGGAAGAGCTTCTGAAGGCAGCAGAGTCCGTAAAAAGCTTAAGCGATGCCAAAAAATACCTGGACAAAAACCTTGCCATAGAATACATAATGATGGGGCAAAGCAACATAGGCATGAAACGGTTCGTGGAGATCATGGCAAACTATCCCAAGATAGACCGAATAGTAATTGACGATGTCAATAAGCTGCTCATGTTCTCCGAAAACGAAAAGTCCTACAGGGCATATCTCATAGAGCTCATAAACAGCCTGAAATACGCAAAATCATCTCTCCTGCTATGCGAAACCAGAGACAGTGATGCCCTTGACGCCGGAGGGGATGAATCGTTTGAATGCGACGGAATTATACAGCTTACGTTCTTGGACCTTGAAGAAAAACCTATGCGCGCACTGATTGTGCACAAGATGAGATACACCAACTTCGACGCAAAGGTGCCTCATGAACTAAAGATTGACAACAACGATATCCGGCTGACAGAAACTAAGGTAATCTGACATTTCTGGAAATGATGCCGCTAAGGCCAGTAATATCCCTATGCAGAAGAGACTGTTACTGGGAAGGTTTGGGGTTCGGCCCGGCATTAAGAGCGTCAACTTTTTTATCCAGTTCCATTACTTTGTTTTCTAGATCGTTTATCGCCTTAAGAATCCTTTTCAACAGGATAACATCCGAATTCATAGGTATCTTATCTACTATGGAGAGATAACTTTTTAAATGCCGCATCAATGCGCCCTATGCCTTCGGCAATATCGCATTTATCGGCAACAAAGCTGAATCTTACGTGATTTTTGCAATCCTCGTGAAATACCCTGCCCGGCATTGTAAGCACTCCGGCGCCAAGGAAAAACTCGTATGCTTTTTCATCGCCTCCCAATTCTGCAACATTGGGAAAGATATAGAATGCGCCTTTAGGCTCTATAAATTGAAGCCCGAGCGATTTAAGCCCGCGGACCATCAGATTTCTTCTTTCTTCAAAGCGCTTTTTCACCATAACCGGAAATTCCGTGTCGTTCAGGGCTGCAAGAGCGGCTCTCTGGCACGGATTTGCGGTGCAGGTGGAGATGCAAAGCTTGAGCTTCAGCATCTGGTTGATAATTTCCTTTTGTGTGTGAAGGTATCCGACGCGGTATCCGCACATGGCGTATGTTTTTGAAAAGGAATTTACTGTGATGATGTTTTCGGGCCGGGCTGCGACAGAAGCAAGGGAATGGTGCTTTGCGCCGTATGTGAAATTTTCATAGACTTCGTCGGCCAGAATTATGCCGGGAAATATCTCGGAGATTGCGCGGAGGGTTTTTTTGTCAAATACAGAGCCGGTCGGATTATGAGGCGTGTTTATCATAAGCATTTTTGTCTTTCCGGTTATCATTTGTTTCAGTTTTTCAAGGTCCGGGCAAAAATTATTCTTCTCTTCCAGAATAAGGCTGACCGGTTTTGCGCCGCAGAATTTTACCATCGAGGCGGCTATGGGATAACTTGGCTCAATTATGATAACTTCGTCACCCTTATTCACAAGCGAAAGGATTGAAAACGAAATTGCTTCGCTGGCGCCGCCGGTTACAAGAATTTCTTCCGGCGCTGCATTGATATAATTTTGCCCGCGCAGCTTTTCTGCGATTTTTTCCCGCAGTTCGGCGATGCCGCGCACCGGAGCGTAACGGTTGCCTCCGCCTTTGAGCGACTGAATATACGCGCTGACCACGGATTCGGGCGGCGCATCCTTCGGCTCGCCAAGGGAAAAATCAACTGTATCTTTTCGGGCGGCGCCGAAGTAATTTGTGGCCTTTGAGAATGGCATCCTTTCTACAGCTTCGCTGAAATTAAACATAAACGCGCCGTATATATACGGGCTCGAAGATATTATAAATATATGAGGCTTTCTGAGTCGCTGAGGCGAGGGATATTGAAAAGTTCTGTTGGCGCACTTATAAATAAATTCAAAGTAAAAAGCAGGCGCACGGTGTTATTCTTCGAGGAAATTCTGGCAAACTATATAAAAGCATGTGAAGACGCCAGCTATGCGGAAAACTTTGAAAAAATCGGAGAAAGATGGTGTATTCTAGGAACAAAGGAACTTACTCCGCCGCCAATTAAAAAACTCCCTTTATCGCTGTTCTTCAAAATAATGAAAATGGTTTGGACAACAATCGGAATACTTGATGATCTCTCATTCAAGAGAGATGGAAACATTATTATTCTTAAAGCGAAAGGAAATACAATAACAAGAACTATCGGCAGGAGCAATTTCATGATTGGTTGCTTCGCAGGTGTTCTGAAAGCAATGTTATCGTGTAATATCAAATGCATCCGCGCCGTGCAGGACAAAAATGCCGGCGAGGAATATGTATTTGAAATAGGTGCGCCAAAGCAGTTTTGTGCCGGCTCCAAGGAAAAGGAGACATATGACATGTTAAACGGCTCTAAAGGATTGGACGGGTTATCGCTCGCAGAAGCCATCAGGAAAAAAATATTCCAAGTCAAAGGAAACCGAATATTCTTTAGGGGGACGTCACTATGCAACTCTGAAAACACTCTGTTTCACATACTCGGCGAAGAAAATATCATGCCAGAAGCAATACCTGAACTATCGTATAAATATTTCAGCAAACTTATCGAAAGCGACGCATCGGCGCCTAAAAAACTCACTTTGCTCAAGAATCTGCTGCAAATAATGGGGTGGGGAAGAATTGCAATAATTCAACGCGGCAAAAACATTATTATCAACGCACATAATCCGCCTTATGGGCTACAGGCAGAAAAAGACAATTGGAATTTCATAGGAGGGACTATCCTCGGATACCTCTGGCTGATACGCAGAGATTTTAAGATGGTGTCTGTAAAAGAACGGCCAAGACATCTTATGATAACTTACAAGTATGGGAACTATGACAGCCGGAAATAAAGCGTGATGCTTTCGCGCCGAAAGGTTATATCAGCAACCATGCGGTCAGAAAAACAAAAGATAGGCTGCCAAAAAAATGGGCGCGCCGAGCATTGTCGCGGTGCATAAGTAGGAGCGTAATTGCTGAAAAAGGTAGCATAACCGTAAGCTTCGGCAAAGCCGCCAATATCAGAACGAAGTAGGCAACAAGCAGCGATAATATCAGCGCCTTTGCAGCGGCATATCCAAAGCAAACCGGCACAGTCCTTATTCCTGCCGCCTTATCGCCCTTATAGTCCCTTATATCAGATATCATGCTTAGAATCATAATAAAAAAAGAAAGCGCTACATAGTATAAAACAGCTTCGAATGTGAGTGATGTGGCTGCAGCACCGATTAAAAATGCCTGCATAACACCAAATCCTGTGTATATGTTCTTTATGAAGAGATATTTCTTGATCCTTAGATATGAATAAACAATGCCGGATGCTGCGGAACTTATGTAAAACATGAAAGAAGCAGATGATAAATGGGCAGATAGTATACCACCCAATAGCAGAGCCGCGACGGATATCACCTTTCCCTCAAAAACAGACGTAAACGGATTTTCAGATTTTCCGTTAGCAGCATCCTCTTTTTTGTCAGTTATATTGTTGAACGAATATGTGCCGGCGCAGACTAAGAATGCCGATAGAATAACAAATATCATCTTCCCAGACGGCAGATTAAACATAAGATATCCGCTTAACGCCATAAAGGCGCAAAAAATACAAAGATTTATCCGCAGATACTTCAAAAGATGCGCGATACTTCCGTTTAGCAACCTAATCACATCCTTACTTGAAGCTGCCGTCACCGCCAACCGATATTTTTTCCGCATTCCTGAAAACCCATTAATAGCCATCAGCAAACGACCCTCACAATCTCCCATTCACGCCAACACCCTCCTGCATTTAATCTCCGAAACAATCGTTTCAATTTCTTCATCCGACAATGAATCTCTCTTGCGTTCGTATGCCTCCTTTATAGCTTTTAAGACAATCTCCGCATCTTCGGGAGCTATTTCATCTCCGCACTTTTCGCGAAGAACGTGTTCAATTCCTTTTCTTCCGCTATGCTTTCCGATACAAATCTTTCTTTTTTGCCCCACATCTTCGGGATTCAGGAACTCATAAGTTTTCGGATTCTTAAGAATCCCGTCAACATGTATGCCGGACTCATGCGCGAACGCATTTTCGCCCACAAGCGGCTTGTGCTTCTGAAGGCGTATTCCCGATAGTTCCTGAACCGTGCCGCATATTTCCTTCAGCATATTGAACTTTACATTCACCTCCATCCCGCAAAGATAATGCAGCGCAGTGCACACCTCCTCAATCGGGGCATTTCCTGCCCGCTCGCCTATCCCGGTAAAAGTTCCTGAAAAGCAGTCGGCTCCTGCAAGTATTCCTTCGACAGTGTTCGCAGTCGCCATGCCGAAATCGTTGTGGAAATGAATCGCGACCTCGCATCTGGCGCTGTTCCTGACATACCACACAAGCTTTCTTGCTGATTCCGGAGTAAGGCATCCCACTGTATCCGCGATGAAAAACATGGCAATTTTGCCGTGAATCTCTTTAAGAAACTGCTTCAGATATGCCATGTCCGCCCTTGTGGCATCCTCTCCTGCAAAATCCACGGCAATTCCGTGCGAGCGCGCATAATCAATCATTTCGCAGGAATTCCTGATATTTTCATCGCGCGTTATTTTCAGCTTCTGGGCAATGTGCAAATCCGAGAGCGGCGAGAACAAAGTGATTCTTTCGGCGCCTGCATTGATTGCCGCATCAATATCAGGCTTCTTAGCCCTGGAGGTGGCAGAAACCCTGTTGCCGAACATGCGCGTAAGCTCTTTTGTTGCCCTGAACTCTGTTTCGGAAACCGCCGGCATTATATCTATCAGGTCTGCGCCGAAATCCATTATTTTTTCCGCCATCCGGATTTTTTCGCCAAACCCGAACACAACGCCGGGCATCTGCTCGCCGTCGCGAAGCGTTGTGTCGTGTATCTTTACGATGCTAAAACCACCTATGTTTTAATATTTGTCTTTGTTATTTAAATAATTTACTATTATGTTTAAACATAATCGCATATTGTAATCGACTATATATAAAAGCGTATATAATATTATCTTATTAGGGATTTAGATGAACATGCTTGAAGATGTCTCTGAAAGTAAATTTCTGTTGATAGTGCTTTCTGAAGAGCAATACATGAAACAGATATACGAAATAGTCATGTCCATCAAACAGACAAAGAACAAAGTCTGCTATGTGTGCATCAGCAAGCCGTACGGCGATGTTGTTGAAGACCTGAAAAAGAACGGCATTGACACAAAAGCCTTTGTATTTATCGATGTCTTAAGCAGCCACTATGAAAAGCCGCGGCCAATAAAAAACTGCATATTTCTTGATTCCCCGGACCTGGATTCCATAAAGCGCGCAATAGATGGAGCCATAGCACAAGAAGCCTGCAGTGTCTTGCTTTTTGATACCCTGTCCGCGATGCTTATATACCAGGAAAGCTTTCCGGTTCTCAGGTTCGCCCACAGCATGACAATGGGAAAAAATCAGGAAAACGTAAAGAAGGTGTTCCTCGTTCTTAAAAAAGGAAATGGTATTGAAAAAGAGAACGCTTCACTGATAAGCGACCTGAAGATGTTTGCGGACAAAACGCTAGAGATATGTTAGAGCATCGGGATTTAAAACTATATAAACAGTATCGCTCAATAACTACATGAGAGCATGAGCCTAAAAAAGGATATTGAAAAAAGCAAGTTCCTTGTTTTTCTGCTTGATGAGGACCATCACATTGACGAAGTTGTTGAGGTGACAAAGTCCCTTAAAAACAAGGATTCCAAAATCTGCTACGTGTGCCTGAGCAGAACATTTGATGACGTTTGCGGCGACTTCGAAAAAAAGGGGATGGACCTAAAAAGGTTCTATTTCATAGATGTCCTGAGTTCGCATTACGGCAAAAAGAAGAACGAAAAAAACTGCCTGTTTCTTGATTCGCCGACAAACATTCAGGAAATAAAGCGCACGATACTAACCGTGCTGAAGGAAAAGAAATGCAACACCCTGATACTGGACACAATATCCGCAATGCTTGTTTATCATGACGCAAGAAACATAGAGCAATTCACCAATGATATCCTTTTGGAAGAGCAGAACAAAGAAAAGATCATTTACATGGCGTTCAAGCATAACCTTTGCACTCTGCCTCATGAGAACGAAATGCTGATAAATGACCTCAACATGTTCGCAGACAAGATGATTGACATATCGCTAAAAAAAGCCAGTAAATAGGCAAAATGTTTTTAATGGATTAAATCAAAAATAATGGAGGAAGAAAAAATGGCAAAAAAAATAATGGTTGTAGATGATGAGGAAAGCCTGCGGGAACTGTTAGATGCCGTATTGACGCCAGAAGGCTATGAAGTTACGCTCGCATCAGACGGAAAGGACTGCCTTGAGAAGCTGAAAACATTAACTCCTGACCTCATTCTGCTTGACATGATGATGCCGGGTTTGTCGGGAAGGGAAACCTGCGAGAAAATAAGGGAAAACCCGAAAACAAAAGGCCTGAAAGTCGCTTTTCTCACAGTAGCAAGATTTTCCGAATCAGGAAAAGACACTTTGAAGAAGATGCAGGTATCGGATTACATAACAAAGCCGTTTGACAATGCGGATTTAATCAAGCGAGTAAAGAAGATTATTGGCTAAATACGCGCTTTATATGGTATTTTTTATAAAGGGGGATAATCTTTTTTTCTGCAGCTTCATCGCCCATTAATTTCTGCATAAAGAAAAAACATTCGTCAAGAAACTCTTTCGGGTATTTTTCCGGAGCATCAAAAGTTCCGACAACAAGTTCTGCAGAATCTGCTCCCAAAACATCGCCAATTCCCGCCAGCACATCGTCCTTAAGCCCCATTAAAACCACAACATCAACATCCAAACATTACTCTTTCAAATAATCAATATATCTCTTCTGAATGCATCCGACACATTATCAAGCCAACGATTCCAAGCACATACCGATGAATGAAGAATCCTGCAGCATTGCCCGGCAGTTCTGTTTATTTCACATCAAGCAAATCCTTTGTATAGTACATTCCTGCGCCTATTGTGAAGAATGCCAGAGAAAATAAAATATCCACCCAATTGCCCGTATAATATGTGCCCGCCGAAGTAGTCCATGAGAATGAAAAATCAGCCATAGACTGTATGATGAATCCCGCGCATATTATCGAAATCGGCTTAAACATCTTTCCTCCGCGGATTAATGTCAATAAAACAATCGTAAACGACAAAAACACGGCATCGCCAACAGGATAAAACACGTTCAATGCCTTTTCAATGCCGGATACATTTTCAACAAGCTTTGACTGGATAAATAGAATATAAGTGACTGCGAAAACCGCAACAGGAATTACCGCCAGTTTTATGATTGTTCCGGCATCAAACGAATTCTTTATGCTTTTCAAAAGCCAGAAAAGCCCCCACGAAGCAGAAAGCACGGTCCCGACAAACAAAGCATCTGCTATTGAAGGATATGGAACTTCAAGTTTCATCGCGATGTTGTAATACAGCCATGTGAGCGCGCCAAAGCCCCAAAAAAGAAGCCCAATCGAGATAAATAAAAGAGATTTTCCGAGCGCGCTTCCAAACGAAAACGCCTTTGCCTGCTTAATTCCTATTGCTGCAGCAAATGCAATTATGAGAAACTGCCCGACATCTGTGATAAAATACCTTAAATCCGAAGGGGCTCCCTTAGACGGCTCAAGAGCCATTCCCGCAATAGCGAGCGCGCTTATCAGCACGAATCCTAAAAATAATTTAGCAGATGCCATAGCTACCCACAATACTTAATATTCATGAAGGCATATATAAACAATTATTTTTTCAATTGTTTCGCGCGCAACCGCCGATACGCTCGTGAACTATGGTAAATTCAAGAACTTCTGATAACAACAGTTCATAATGCTTGAATTCACTATCTAGTTAATTGCCAATATTATAGTTATCAAAAGATGCGCAATTAACTATACTCCCGGCTTTGCAAGGAGACTTCTCAGCGTTAATTTCTACTGATGGGCTTTCATATATTTTTTATATAAGGGCCCGAACTTTTTTTCCGCGCTCTCCTGACCTATAATATCCCCCAGAAAGTGCGTACACTCCTCCAGAAAGTCCGCAGGATATTTTCTAGGATCATCAAAAAGATACACTTGCTTGGCTACAAGTTCCCCGCCAATTTCTTCAATTATTTTTTTAGCATCCTCTTTCAGCGCCATATTAATCATTTCATCCATGCAAATTTACTCAATGTTTTTTGAGGGCGCCGCTAATCAATTTTTTGCGCCCGGCGTACATAGAATATCCCGCATATGCAAATATCAAGAGTGCTACTGTCCTTAAATTATCCTCGATTTGCACTGACAGCTCGGATGAATCTCCTATGCCTGCAATGTAGAAGATGAAGCAGGTAATTGACGCTATCCCTATCAGAATGATACCCGCGGCATACAGCTTCATAGTGCTTCCTATCATCCCCCCGAATGCCTTGACACCCGTGTATGCTGCGACAAACGCGGCTATAAACCCTATGAAGCCTATGCTCCACTCCAAATATTCCGGCTCGCTTAATTCTCCGGCTTCCTCGGCGAGAACAGGCGCAACAAGGGCAAACAAAAATACTGCTGACAATAAAAGTATTTCTAGTTTTTTCATATGCAATATATTGCAGAGGTAGTATATATACATATTATGCATATAGCCCTCATCATTTGGTCTGCCATCCCTCATTTTTCAGCAATCTTCTGAATGCCTCTTTTCAAAGAGCCTTTTGCCGGCAGCGTGAAGTGGAACTCGCTTCCTTTTTCATGCACGCTCTCGAACCATATCTTTCCGCCGAGCAGATCCACAAGCTCTTTGCACAGGGAGAGCCCGAGGCCCACTCCGCCCACACTCCTTGTATACGACGAATCAACCTGGTAAAACCTCGTGAATATCTTCTCCTGATTCTTCCTTGCTATGCCTATGCCTGTATCCTTGACTATGAAGTGCAGGATGCCGTCTTCTCTTGATATTTTCACGGTTATTTTCCCCTTCTGAGTGTATTTGACCGAGTTGTTTATGAGGTTCATCAATATCTGCGTCAGGCGCTCGCGGTCAGTGGTGATTTTCGGCAGGTTTTTATCAATAATGTATTCGGACTCCAGCCCCTTGGCTTTTATCTGAACGTCCATTTCCGTGCGCACAGTGTCAATCACATCATTTATATCAACTTCGGAGAAGTCAAAGTTCATGGCATTGAGGTCAATACGCGAAAGGTCAAGCACGTCGTTTACAAGCTTTGCAAGCCGCGTTGTCTCATGATCCATTATTTTAAGGTATTTATCCCTTTTTTCCGGATCATCCGCAACTTTTTTGTCCTGCAGAAGCTGTGAGAATCCGTGAATGGACGTCATCGGCGTTTTCAATTCATGCGCGGCAATTGACATGAATTCATTCTTTTTTATGTCAGTCTCCTTCAGCTCATCCACACTTTCCGACAGCTTATCACGCGCCTCTGTAAGCGACTTGTTCAGCTCCTCTGTGTCATCCATCATGTTGAGAACCGCGTTCTTGGTTGTAGTCAGCTCATCCACTTTCTGGTTCAGCTCCTTTGTCTTCTCGGCAACTTCTTCCTTGAGAGTCTTGTTGAATGTTTCAATCTTTGCCTTGGATTCCTTAATGTCAGAAGCCATTTTGTTAAACGCGCCCGCCATTCTTTCGAATTCATCCCCTGTCCTGAGTTTCACTTTCACATCCAGATTGCCTGCGCTAATGCTATCTATGCCCGATGCCAGTTCCCCGATTGGCTGCGCTATCATTCTTCGGAACAGGAAAACGCCCGAAACTATTATTGACGCCGTTATAAGCGCCACGGCAATGCTGCTCATAAGATTCAGGCGGGCGAGTATGTTTTCGATATATTCCTTCTTGTATCCGACATGAAGATACCCTGCCACATAGGTCCCGTCCTTTAATGGCATCGTGGCTTCGATAATGGGCTGGTTTCCCATGTTCAGCTCCTTTGTGCTAAACGCATCATCCGGTTCTTCCTGGCTTTGGCGCATCTCTTCAGGCACGCCTGTTAAAAATGTGTGCGCCGTAATTTTATTGTCGATGCCGTGAACAACAATGTACTCCACAAACCCTTTTTTTATTTCCTTTTCCTCGAATATTAAGGCAGTCACGGATGCATAATCCTTGTCCGCGGCGTATGGAAATATCTTCTTTTCCAGAATCTCAAGCCCTATCTTCTCTCGCGCAACCAGATTTTTCTCAAGCTCGCCCCGCACCAGCTCGGAGTTTAAAATAATGAGCATAGCTCCAGCTATTAAGATTAAAAAGGCAAAAACCAAAGACAGCTTATATTGGAGTTTCATAAGGCATCACGTGGATCCCCCCACCCTACCCCCCCCCCCTCAAACAGCAAAAATCTCCCGCCGGCAAGGCGCGAAAAAAATATGCGGTCAAATGCCTGATGGTCTGCGGGCCCGTAATTCACTGGTATGCCTATGCCCACGCTGTAGTCCTCAAAAGATTCGAGTGTTTGGATAAGCTTTTCGCGGCTCAAATCCCTGCCTGCGGCATCCAGGGCGCGCACAAGAAGCTTGGCATTTACAAAACCTTCAAGCCCTGTGTAGGTGGGCGAATTGCCCGGGAAGTACTTTGCAGTAAGGTCCCTGTAATCCTTGACTATTTTTAAGTGAATCGCAGATACCTCGTACGGGTCAGAAACCACCTGCGTAACGATTATCTTATCCGAAGAATTTATCCCGCGCTTTGACAGCTCTTCGGCAAATGCGTCAGATCCCACAAAAGACACCGAGTGGAAGTACGGGTCCTGCCCTTCTTTTTTATAAAGAGCCACGAACTTTGCAATCGGAGCATAAGTGCCTATCATGATAACTGCATCCGGGTTCGAATTCATTATTGTCTCAACGCCTGCCTCCACGTTCTCGGTCCCTCTTGCATACGACGCTTTGGCGGCAAGCGACATGCTGCGTTTGCTTAAGGCGATTTCTGTTCCCTTCAGCCCGGTCATGCCGAATGCGTCGTCCTGATAAAACACAGCTATTTTCTTTAAGCCGAGATTATCGGCAAAGTAAGCAACTGCGGCTTCTGTCTCGTCATAGTATGATGCCCTGACATTGAATATGTACTTGCGAAAGGGGGTTCTCAGCTCCTCTGCCCCGGTGAACAGCCCGAGAAGCGGAATTTTTGCCTCGTCAACCATATCGATTATCCTGACGCTTGTCGGAGTTCCCACATAATCGAACAGCATGAAGACCTTGTCGTCTGCAATCAGCTTCTGGGTGTTTGCCACTGTTTTTGGCGGGTCGTACTCGTCGTCATAAGTTATCATGCGGATTTTCCTGCCCTGAACGCCTCCTTTCTCATTTATATCGTTTATAAACGCCAGCGAGCCGCGCGTGTACTGGGTGCCAAGAAAGCTCGCATGCCCGCTTAAGGCAGACGAGGAGCCGATAAGGATTTCGGAATCCGTAATGCCGTTTGTATCTCCCGGATTCTGCGCCCCATCAATCTGCGCCGGGGCTTCCCCGCTTGTGTAATATATGTAGCCTCCGGTCAATGCAATCGCCAGTATTGCTGCTGCGATAATTAAGTACGTTTTATTCATGGAAATCCCTGTTTAGTTTTATTTTCAGTTTGATTATACAAACTGAAAAGATAGAAATTGCCGTAGGCAATTTCTTTATTTCTTCTCCTCCAGTTCCTTTATCCTTTTCTTCAATTCAATCATCTTCAGTTCCCTTCCGACAGCAATCTTGTTGAACCGCTCCATTTCTGCAACCTTTTCCTCGAGCTCTTTTGTTCTTTCAGCAACCTGCTTTTCCAGAGACGCGCCGTGCGCCTTCAGCTCTTTTGTCTTCTCTGCAACCTCTTTTTCCAGAGCAATATTGTAATTTTTCAATTCCTTTGTTTTCTCTGCAACTTCCTGCTCAAGCTCTTCTGTATGTTTTCCGAGCGCTCCGTGGGATTTCTTCAAATCTTCAGCCATGTTGTTGAACACTGCGGCAAGCACCCCCACTTCATTTTCAGACGCAACATCCGGCTTAACGTTGAAATTGCCCTTGGAGAGCTCCCTCGCTGCTTCTGTCAGGTTCTTTACCGGCCCAACAATCCTGCCGATAAGAAAAAAGCCGGCAGCCCATGCAATAACAAGAATCAATAAGCCTGTGGGCAAAATGCGGAAATAGGTCAGCTCGCGGACAGAATTCTTCAGCTCTTTGTCAATTGTTTTAACGGCTCCGAGCAGGACTTCCTCCTCGACAACTATACCCATGCTAAATTCGGTTCCCTTCAGGGGAGCATAAGCAATAAAGAGATTTTTATTGCCTGCTGTTATATTCTCAAAACCGGTCGAGCCCGCCTTCATTTTATTCAAAACAGAAGAAAATTTGCTGTTGGTAATATTGTTAAGATTTACCCGGGATTCCCCTCTGCCTCGTGCCCTGCCGACTATATCTGTGTACGCCTGTTCCGGAAGGGCAATGGAATATCCCTCTTTGTCAACAAGGAAGGAATAAGAGTCCTCTATCGGATTGTATTCTTCAATATTCCCGATAATCTTGTTCAAAGTGACGTCAATGCCCAGGACCCCTATGAATCCGCCTTGCATGGCATAAACCGGCGCCACAGCCGATATCATAAGCCCCTGCCCGGCAGGGTCGTCATATACCGGCGTCCATACGACTTTCTGCTCCGGATTGTTCTTGGGATTGGCAGACGTAAAGAAAATATCTTTTGTAGCCTCGAAATCCGGAGGCACGATGTTGCCCAGCCCTATATTCGGATAGTATCTTGATGTCTCGCGGGCGCCCACCATCCATATGGCAACTATGTTCTGGTCATTTTCAAGGACTTTCGGGAATGCGTAATCCAGATATGCGTTCAGTTCCAGTTCCTCTTTCACATCGCCGGTAATCGTGATCTGCCCAGGAACAAAGACCGATGACGTATCATTCGGCCCGTTGAGGTATTGCCCTCCGCTTCCGGTAAAGACGCGCTCGCCAAATTTCCAGTAGTTATCCCTTGAAAAGGCTTTGGGATTTTCAAATATATTTTTGGTATAATCCGCAAGGCTGCCTGCGTTTTTACGCACATTTTCAAAAACAAGGTCGTTCTTTTCGGCTGATGCTATAGTAAGCTGAACCAGAAAGCCCTCTGCCTGGCTGCGCAGGGAATCAGCCGCAATCTCCCGGGCATTGCTTCCGGCATCCATAATCGAGTTGATTCCTATATAGCCTGTGACAAATATTGACACAGTAGTCAGACCCAATAAAAAAACAAACATTTCTGTTTTAATGCTCTTCATACGTTATCACTTCCCTATCATCTTTTCATGCTTTCCAATTCATTTATCCTCTTTTTCAATTCAATCATCTTGAGCTCTCGCCCCACTGCAATCTTATTGAAGCGCTCAAGCTCTGCAACCTTTTCCTCGAGCTCTTTCTTCGATGCCTCAAGCTTTTTGTTTTTGATGGATATTTCCTCATCCCTTTTTGTGATATCCTCAACCATGCAGTTGAATGAATGAGTAAGCTTCCCTATCTCGTCATCAGAAGCCCCCTCCACTATTTTTTTGATGTTCCTATAGTCGCCGCTCATTTCTTCCGACGCCCTTGTCAGTTCTATCACAGGATCCGCGATTGAGTGGGCGAAGATAATGCCGCTTAGAATTGCCGAGATCATGGAAACGATGATAATTATCAAAATCGAAACCAACGACCTGTTTATCGTCGTATTGACGGCTTCGCCCCGATATTTTATTTCCTCTGACTTATGCTTCAGCGCAGAGTCCAGCGATACAAAAAGCTTTGCCCTGGCGTACTCAAGCGTTTCGCCGGCTTCTGCAATTTCGGTGTCCTTTGTCCCGCTGTTTTTCAGCAAAAACATTCTGTCCGAAGCGCCGATAAAAGCCGCGGCATTCTCTTTAATCTCATCCCTTGGCTCTCCATCTTCGAGAAAAGGCTCGCCGATAATGGCACGGTATGCCTCAACAGAACTTATGAATTCCGCTTTGCTTTGAATCCTTGCGGCATCCCCTATATATTCGCGGGTATTGTTGCGCGCCTGTGCAAAATCCATTGTTGCGGCAAAAACCTGCATTGCGGCAATTTTCGCGTCTTTAAGCAAATTAATTGCGGGAATGGTCTCATTTTCCAGGGATTTGATGCCGCTGTCAACATATTTCATACTCACAAAGCCGACATAGCCCACAATAACAGAAAATACAGAAAGCGCCAGAAATCCGGATACCAGTTTTTTGCTTAGGTTCATTCATCACCACATCAGACAGTTAAATGCGCTCTTATATATGGTGTTTTACGGGTATATATGCGTTTACATCTGATTTTATGATTGCTGTTCAGAAAGGCGCGCTTTTCTTTTCACATACATTCGAAAACATCCACTATGTTTCCTCGAATCTATTTTCAGCCAGCCATCAATCGCCACGGGCTAAAAAGCCTCGAATGAAAATGAGAGGATTCGCCGATAACATCTTAAAAAACACCATTTTTGCTTCGGCGAATATACCTTCCGCGCGACTTCAATTTTTCAAGCCGGAGAATAACTTCTTTTTTTCCGCCGGATTTTTCATACTCTGACAAAACCAGTTCAATTGCTTCATCCGCGATTCCCGAATGGGTGGAATTCAGCGCCTCGAAAAGCGTATGCAAGTCCACCGCCATGTCCTCCGGCTTTTTTGAGAAAAACCCCAGGCCGAAATCGATGAAATAAATTTTTCCGCCTTTTAAAATAAGGTTGCTCGTTGTCAAATCGCCATGGATTATTTCGGCTTTGTGCAGCGCAACGATAGATTGTGAAAGTTCGGCGCAGATTTCGCAAAAATTATTTTTGCCAAGAATATCCTTGACGCGCGGGCCGTCGATAAATTCCATTTCTATTGAAAACATATTTTTATTCAGGACTTTTGGAACGGACACAATATTCGCCGCGCGTTCCAGAAGCTTTGCTTCGGCACGTGTGCGCTCTTTTCTGAGCTTGTCGTCAAGCGCTTTTATGCGGTATGATTTCGGGACGCGATCTTTTAGCACAGAACTATCTGTCCGATAAATGTCCGCTTCGGCGCCTTTCCTTAACAGCTGCATAAATCCAGTTTAAGTATTAAAGTTAATAAACACCCTTCTTCAAATAAGATTATGGTCGATTGGCACCTTCTTCCGGGAGAAAAAGCAATACACGAGACAAAAATCTCGCGCATGATTTTCTGGAAATATTATTTTATTGCAGTGGCGCTGCTTGCGCTTTCTGTATTTGTGAATTTCACAGACTTCTCAAAATACAATGTCGCAATACCTAAGCTTGAAGTGTCCGGCGCCATGATTGCAATTGCCGGAATAATCGCATTTGTCGCAGAAAGGCTGGCTGCACGCGAAATGGTGCTTCTTACAACAGAGCGCGTGATGATAAGAAAACGCGGCTTAAATGATGACGAAATGGGTAATAGCGACATAAAAAGCAGCGCTGTTGGTATGGTAGGCACTGTGCGCATGGAAGCGCTAAAGCTTGAAACAATAACAAATGTGCAGGTAAGGCAAACCATGATACAACGCATTCTTGGAATGGGCGACATTGCAATACTGTCCGGCTACGAAGAGCATGTTGTAAAAGACCTGCACCACCCGTTTGATATAGAGCGCGCGATTTACCGCATAATAGAAAAAAAGAGCGAAAGCAGGGCAAATGCAAATGCGCGACCTGCGATTGAACGAAGATGATGAGATGCGCAGAAAAATATAAAAAACTTCAGTCAAATTATCGTTCAAGAATCTCATTTATGAACATATTTGTTTTTCCGGTCAAATCAAGCTCATGGCCGCGAATATTTTCCCTTACAGTGGCTCCTCCTTTCTCAAAATGCTCTTTATTAAACACATAGATTCTATCAGAACAGTACATCTCGCGCCGCGTAAGATATTGCATGCTTGTCATAATGTCTCTTAATTCGGGGGATTCTTCGGATACAATAACAGATAATTCTGTGGATAATTTTCTTTCTGCCTCATCGCTATTCTCAGCTGTTTTAAGTCTAGCTATAATGGCATCATTTCCACGATACATTTTTAGCTGATGCGCTCCGGTTTCAATACTGCTAAGTTCATCAAAGATATTCGGCGTAACTAAAAGAATTCTATAGTCTTTGATAAAATAATTATCACCATCATATTTCGCTAGGTTGCTAATGCATTTTAATACTGAAGCTTCATCAAGCACTGTCATATGAATTCACCAAAATAATCATTTCAAGTCTTTCCTCAATCGCTCCGCCAATTCCCCAATCTTCACCCTCACCTGCTTTCCTGTATCGCGCTCGCGTATTGTGACATCTTTCTTTTCAAGCGAGTCGTAGTCTATTGTCACGCAGAACGGCGTTCCGACTTCATCCATCCGCGCGTATCTTTTCCCGATGCTTCCGGCTTCATCATATGATGCCATGAATTCTTTTGCAAGCATCGCATGGACTTCGCGCGCCTTTACATCAAGATTGTCGCGCGCCATAAGCGGAAATACTGCAACCTGTATCGGCGCAAGGTGATTTGGCAAGTTCAAAACATTGCGCTCGCCAACGCCTGCATCAGGCTTGTAGCAGATATCCAGTATTGCAAAAGCAGGCCTGTCTGTACCAAATGCAATCTCAATTATCTGCGGGAATATTTTGTTGTTCTCTTCGTCAGGCACTGACATATCAGTTCCTGATGCCTTTGAGTGGTTGCCAATATCATAATCCGTCCGGTCTGAAATTCCGCACATCTCGGTCCAGCCGAAGCTTTCAAGCTCGGCTTCGAGGTCCCATGTATCGTCTGAATAAAATGCCTTTTCGTCCGGCGCGTGCTGCCTGAAGCGGATTTTTTCCTGCGGGATACCGAGCTCAAGAAATATTTTGTATGAGACATAAAGCGTCCATGCATAGGCTTTGTTTTTCAGGACATTGCTGTTAATCGCTTCGTCAAGTGATGTTGATGCAGGATCTTTTTTATTATCCTGCATATACCACGTCCATAGCGGCAGCTTCTCTTTTTTAACCTTTTCAAAAGGCTTCCAATCATGCTTGAGTTTTTTTGTCAGGAATAATTGCGCCTCTGCCTGTGTGAACTCCCTGCACCGGATAACGTGCTGGCGCGGGGAAATCTCGTTCCTGAAAGCCTTTCCTATCTGAAAGACCCCGAACGGGAACTTCTTTCTGAAAAATTCATAATATCTTTTGAAAGGAAGATAAGTTGTTGTCGCTGTCTCGGGCCGATTGTACGCCTCAGTATTTGTTCCAATCGTTGTGCGCATCATCAGGTTATGCCTGCGGATTTCGGGAAGGAACTTGGAGCCGCATGTAGGGCATTTCACGCGCAGGTCATTGATGTAATCGAGAAACTGGTGCTCTTTGAATGCAGAAACAATAACATCCGGATATTTTTCTTCAATCAATTTGTCAATCCGAAAAACGCCTTTGCACTTGCTGCATTCAACAAGCGGGTCGGTGAATCCTTCCAAGTGGCCGGATGCCTTCCAGACCTCGCGCGGCATAACAATCGGGCATTCCACTTCCCAGAAATTGTGCGCAATGAAGACCTCGCGAATCTTATTCTCAATATTATTCTTAAGCCTTTTGCCAAGCGGCGCGTAAGTGAAAAAACCCGCGAGCCCGCCGTATATCTCAGGCTCCGGCCCCCACACAAAACCGCGGTGGGTAAGCATCTGAATTAGCTGTTCCTGGAATTTTTTGTTTGACGGCATGAAAAACATCCTTTGTAAAGACTATGGCAGATAAGGAATTTAAAGGTATTTTAAAACCATGGGTTAACGATTAAGTACGTTTGTTTTATATTCTGCAGCCATTCAGCTATTTATGCCGCATAATGCAATAACGCATATGAATGTTTCAAATTTCCTAAAAAGCGCGGGTTATTTCTTCCTGCTCATGCGCCCGTTCTCAAAGCCTGAAAAAGACGCTCTTGACACGATTCTCCCGGACCTGCCGAAAGACGCGCGCACCACTGCAAAAAAGCTCGTAAAGCAATACAAAGCAAGAATCGCAAGAAAACAAATGCCTTACAGCGAAAAAATAACTTCCATAAGGCATTATTCGCTGCTTGAAGCATACGGCGAAGAATCAAAAGACGAAATTGCGCGCTTGAATAAGATTCTAATAGATGCAGCAGAAACCCGCATAACTGAAGAGTTTTCAAAAAACGCGTGGCAGAACCTCCAGAAGATTTTTGCTCCACACCTCATAGGATTTGACGACATAAAAAAAGGAGTTCTGCTCCAGATATTTTCAAAGGATCCAGTTCACGTTCTTCTTATCGGAGACACAGGAACCGGAAAAACAGACATCCTGCGCGCAGCAGAAGACATCTCACCCATTTCAGCATTCGGCCTTGGCTCAGGAACATCAAACACAGGCCTTACAGCCACAGTGCGCGGAAAAGAAGTAAGAAAAGGCATACTTTCGCTTGCCGACAACGGCATGGCGCTGATTGATGAACTGAACCTTATGAAAACCGAAGACCGCGCAGGGCTTTACAATGCAATGGAAAAAGGCTTTATCACATTTGACAAAGGCGGCAACCACTTTAAGTTCGATGCGCGCTGTTCTGTACTAGCCAGTGCAAACCCGAAAGGGAGTAAATTCAAAGGAACTACGCTTAAAGAAACAAAAGCCCAAATGCCGTTTGAGCCTGCGCTTATTTCAAGATTCCATCTAATATACCTCATTCGCGAGCAGACAATAACTCAATTCATGAAAATCGCTGACAGCGTTCTCGCGCACACCGATTCTGCAAATAAAAAAGACGCGGAATTCCTCAAAAAGTACATTGAAAAAGCAAAGTCACTTAATGTTGATTTCAACGAGACATACAACGCTGCAATAAAGGAATTTGTCAAAAAAGCAAAAGAAAGTGAAAGCCGCCTCGTGATAGAAGTGACGCCGCGGTTTGTTGTGGGATTGAAGCGAATGATTGATGCAAGCGCGCGGATTGAACAGCGCAGCCGCGTTGAGAAAAAAGATGTGCTGCGCGCAATTGAAGCTGTTTCTTACGCGCTGAGTACGGCAAGGATTTGAGGCATCACAGTGATTTTATAACCTCATACGCCGCTAGCAAATCCGCATTGTCGACATAAATCAGCAGCTCCGGCGTTGATGTGAGCAGCTCAACGACATTTATTTTGTTCATCGCAAGCTCTGCGCTGACGTAGGAAACTATACCGCGCGTCTCTATCGCATCATGCGGAAAAATTACGTCGATTTCAGCGATATTGTCGCGCGCTTCAATTATGTCTTTTGCGTCAAAAATCTCTTTGATTTGTTTTGCGCGCGATTTGTCCAGAAATATCTTTATAGACAGTGAGCTCTGGACAATTTTGAATGTCTCGCTTGGCGCATGATTGATGGATTTAACCGCTTGCGCAAGCTTTTCAAGCGCAGCTTCTGAGTTTTTGAGGCATATGATTGCGATATTGTCTTTCGCGCTTGTGCGCATGTTTTTTATCAGATGCTGCAAATCTTTTGATTTTAAGGATTCTTGTGGGTGCCTGCGCAAGGCCATAATCAGCGCTTCAGACTGCTTAATCGGGATTTTCTCGTGTTCTGCAATGTAGCGCGCAAGTGCCCTGCGATTAATCAGGCCTTTGTTTCGGGCTTCGCGCACATCGGGGTTTTTGCTGAAAAAACGCTCAAGAGTTAATTCTATTTGGGACATAATACAATATTATTGGTCAAAATTTATATAGTTTGCGCGTTTATGACCAAACATTTAAATACCTGGTAGTGACTAAGATAGAAGACCAATAACAAAAGGTGATTGGAATGAATGGATTAAACGAAATAAACAAAAATGGCGAAAACGGTGAAAACCGGTGGCTACATTGACGGATTTAAAGAGGCGAAACGCCTTGTTTCTGAAGGAAGGGCGCAATTAGAATCTGCGAAATACTTAGAATCACATATTACAGACCTGGAATTTGTAGGTCTTTGCAGAAGAGCTGATGAAACACAGAAAGAAACACAGAAAAACGCAAGCGAAAAAATATCGCGCGGGCTTGAAATATATCGCAGCTTGCTAAGGCATAAAAACATACAGCATTTTCCGCGGGTAAAAACTGCCATAGAATACACAATAAATGAATTTGAAAGGCACATTCCATCTTCAGTGCAGGCAAAATGTTATGGCGCGCTTTTTATAGGGCCTGAATAAGCGGTGATGCGATGGTAAAACCACATTATATGGACCTTGTTGAAAGCAGCGAACTTGGAGAAAAATTGGCCGAAATTATGACACGAACATTTTATAATCTGGTTGATACACCATTCAAAAATCTGGGTGATCATCACGGTTGCAGTGCGGCATGCGAAATTAGGGAAATTGGCAGACTCAAACAACAGATGACTGATCAATCCCACACATACTTGGGCGAAGAAATTTACAAAGACGCGATACTCGAATTAACAGAACGGATAGACGATATAATCACTGAAAATAAAATAAATGATGGAAATCATTTTCAGGATTGCTCAAACTATGCTGCATTAATCAACAGGTATCTTGGGGAGTTGAAGTATGCGCGACAAGCGGAAGATTTTGGAAGAACTATGAAATCCTTTTAAAGAATCAAATACAGCATGATATATATGGTCGTTCAAAAAGTCACCCCTTGGGAAGTCGAAGGAACTGTAGATTATGACAAGCTCATTAAAGAGTTCGGGACAAAACCAGTAGACGCGCAGCTTAAGGCAAAAATTGAGAAGATAACTGGCGAATCAAACATATTTATGCGCCGCGGCTTCTATTACTCGCACAGGGATATGGACTTGATACTGAAGGATTATGAAAGCGGCAAAGGTTTTTTTCTTTACAATGGAATCGCGACAGGAGGGGAAATCCATATCGGGCACTTGATTTCTTTCATTTTCGCAAAATGGCTGCAGGATAAATTCAAGGTAAATTATTACATCCAGATACCTGATGAAGAGAAATTCCTATTTAAGCAAAACCTCAACTGGGAAGACATGCAAAACAGGGCAATGGAAAACGCGCTTCATCTCGCCGCCCTTGGTTTTGACCCTGACAGGACGTTCATGTTCCGGAACACAGAATACATAAAACAAATGTATCCGATTGCCATGAAAGTAGCAAAAAAAGTAAATTATTCCACTGTTAAAGCAGTCTTCGGATTTAATGACCAGTCAAATATCGGCATGATATTTTATCCCGCATTGCAGATTGTGCCAACGTTTTTTGAAAATAAGAGATGCCTGATACCTGCGGGAATTGATCAGGATAATTACTGGAGGCCTCAGCGCGACATCGCAGAATCCCTTGGCGGCTGCAAAACTGCAGCAATGCATAATAAATTCCTTCCGCCTTTGACAGGCATCTCGGGAAAAATGAGTGCGAGCGCAAAAGACACCGCCATTTATCTTTCTGATGACGAAAAAACAGTAAAGCAAAAGGTCATGAAATACGCATTCTCAGGCGGTCAGCCAACAGTAGAAGAACATAGAAAACTGGGCGGAAACCCCGACATAGATGTTTCATTCCAATGGCTCTCGATTTTATTTGAAGAAGATGACAAAAAACTCGAACAAATCCGAGAGGACTACAAAAGCGGAAAGCTTCTCAGTGGTGAAATGAAACAGATTCTTATAGAGAAACTCAATGCATTTTTGCGCGAACATAAAAAGAAAAAAGAAAATGCAAAAGCGCTTGCAGAAAAGATAATGTATTCGGGCAAACTCGCACAAGCAATGTGGAAATGTTAAGTCTATAATTCATGCTCTGAAATCCTTCCAAACAGCCACACCAGCATCAACGCAGTAATTCCAAGTACATTCGGCAGCCCATAATTGAAGCTAAGCGATTCAAAAAGAACATATATGATAGCTTCAAGAAAATAGATTTTTCGCAAAGTGTTAAATCTATGCGCCTCAGCGCGTTTTAGAACGTATTCTGAAAGCATCCGTGAAATTCCAAGAGCATCAACAGCCCGCAAAACAGCAAGGGCTGCAAAATAAAACCCGATTTGCAAAGAAGCGGCTTTCATAATAAGGAAAAGCACAAACATTGCAATTATATCTATGAGAACGCCAAGCCCGTTTTTTGGAGGAAAACGCTTCACTGAATGCTTGTGCCGGACCCAGTACGCCACAATAAGAACGTATGTGAATATGAATAAAACATACTGCACGGTATTAGAAACGCCAATCCAATCAAAGAATCCCTGCACCAATATGATAGCAAGTAACCCAGTCACTAGTTTATGGCTTATGCCGCCATAGTGTTTTTCCATAAATATCTATTACAAGCAACTATTTTTCTATATCTTAAGGAAACTGAAAATTCGCTCGAAAATCGACATGGCAGGCCCTCCCTTTGTTGGCGGCTGCCATTCGATTCCGCCTATTTTTGCCGCAAGCGCCTTCATGGCCACTGCAGATTTTGAACTCGGAGAATAAGCTGTAACCGGCGTCTTTGCTGCAAGAGAATCGTGCACAGTAGGATCTTCAGGAATTGATGCGATTATCGGATGCCCCAAAAGAGACTCGATATCTGCATTTGAAAGCTCTGATGAATGCCCGCGAACGCGGTTTAAGACAACACCGATAACACCAACGCCAAGCTCTTCTGCAAGCTTTATTGTCTTAAGCGCGTCAGTTACTGCCGGAAGCTGAGGATTTGTGACAATCAAAAGCTCGTCAACGGATTTTAGCGTTGCTACAGCCTCTTTGCCAAGGCCTGCCGCGCAGTCAAGAAATACCACATCGTGCCCATCTGCAGCATCGGCAACAACTTTCTGGAGCTTGTCCGGCTTTGTGTTTTTAAGGTCGCTCATGGAGATTCCTGCAGGAATTACCCTAAGCCCCGAAGGATGAACATACATAGCCTCGTTGACATCAGCCTCACCTCTAAGAACATCGTGAAGTGTTTTCGGATACAGCGGCACGCCTAAGTGAAACCCAAGATTTGGGGTCGTGAGATTCCCGTCAATTACAAGAGTTCTTTGACCGAACTCATTTAGAGCAGCACCTAGATTTGCGGTAAGTGTGGTCTTTCCAACTCCGCCTTTTCCCCCAGTAACAGCGATAACGCGCGTCATTAAAACACCAGAATGATATTAATATTGTGGACTCGGGTATATATATTTATGCGCTCAAAAATTAGCTATGCGAACAGGGATTAACACAAAAAATGAATTTTCTGCACCAACCCATCTAGTCCTAATTGCGCTAGTGCTGGTATTCTAAGCACTTGCATCGGCTTCTAATACGGAACATATTTTTTGCGCGCATTTTTCCGTAAATGTCATTCTGTTTTTTGTGGCCGGTGTGTTGTTAAAACGAGTTAGGTGATTTGATTAACAATGAAATAAAAAAAGAAATAAGTTACGAAGAAATTGAAGCAATACGCAATTCAGCCGAACCTCCGAGTATTGGAGGCATACGAGCAATATGCGACTATTTCGGAATGAACAGCTCTTCCGGCAAGCAAATAATGCATATCCATAAATTCGGCGTGCCGATAAAAACGATAATAGACGCGCTTGAAAATGGAGAAAATAGAATAAATGCATATGGCGGCGACCCGCGAATAACCGGTATTGCAATTGGCGATAAGAATAGAAAATATGCTCTTATTGTGTTTGGCGATTGTGGCAAATCTATGGACATACAATCCGTCTATCCGCTTAACGATTTTAAACCGGTTAAACAAATCGGGCGCTTTTAAAAAACGCGAAGCTTAAACATTTTGTCTATCGGCAATGTGAAGCGCATAACTTTAAATATACCGCCCGATAATTCACTGTTATGAACCTAGACGAAAACGATATAATAAAGGAAATAATGGCAAAAACAGGCAAAACTGCCGATGAAATCGCAAAGCTTATCGAGGATAAAGAGCTGGAATTTTCAGGGATGGTATCGAGAACCGGCGCGGCTTTTATTGTCGGCAGGGAGCTTGGCGTAAATCTCCTAAAGCCTGCTGCAAATGTGCTTAAGATAAAAAACATAGTGCCGGAACTTTCGCGAGTCAATTTCTTTGGAAAAATCATACAAGTGTCACAGGTGCGCGAGTTCGAAACAGAGCGCGGAAAAGGAAAAGTTGTAAACCTTGTTCTTGCGGATGACACAGGAACCATACGCATTCCCCTTTGGAATGAAAGCGCCGACCTTGTTGGCGGAGAAAGCGGATTTGCAGTTGGAGATGTTGTTGAAATATCCGGCGCATACACGCGAAAAGACAATTACGGACGCGCCGAGCTTCAGCTTGGAAAATATGGCGCAATGAAAAAGAACAGCGAAGTCAGCATAACTGTCTCAAGTGAAGTCCCGACTCAATCAGAAGCATACAAAGACATGACGCTTGACAACATCACAGAAAATACTTTTGTGAATATCAGGACAACAATCATTCAGGTTTTTGAAAGAAAAATGATTTACCGAAAATGCTCAATATGTAAAGAAAAACTTGAAGGAATGCTTTGCCCAAAACATAAGGATGCAAAACCGGATAAGCTTCTGATGATTTCTGCAATGCTTGACGACGGCTACGCATCGATAAACGCAGCATTCTTCAGAGAAGCCGCAGAAAATCTTTTGCAGAAGAACACAAATGAAGTGGAAGAAGATATAATAATAAATGGGGAGCGCACCATATGGAACAATCTCAAAATCGTTGGAAAGACATACAACATACAAGCGCTCGTCCGAAGAAATGAAGTAATGAACCGGCTTGAGCTTGCCGTTCATAAGGTCAAAGCAGTAAATGTTTCTTCAGAATGCAATGCGCTTCTCTCTGAATTAAAAACAGATGGCGTCAGCGTACAATGAAAAAACAGAATAACAAATAAATAATGAGACTCTAATCTATAAGGTGTGACCCATGTCAAAAAAAGAAATAATGAATGTTGAAGAATTGCCTGATGCAATGCCTAAAACATCTGGAAAAAAAGAAATAACTTCAGTTGAAGATTTGCCCGGGGTGGGGCCAAAGACAGCGGAAAAGCTTGCAGAAGCAGGATATGGCGAATTAATGTCAATCGCCACGGCAAGTGCAGCAGAAATCGCGGTAATCGCTGATTTAGGCGATGGAACTGCGGCAAAAATAATTCTTGAAGCGCGAAACGCGCTTAATCTAGGATATGAAACTGGGCTTTCTGCTCTTGAAAAACGTAAAAATGTAGGAAAGCTAAACACGGGAAGCAAAGAATTGAACGCGCTTCTTGGCGGCGGAATAGAAACGCAGGCAATAACTGAATGCTACGGAGCTTTCGGCTCTGGAAAGACGCAGATGTCGCATCAGCTTTCGGTAAATGCCCAGATGCCAAAAGACCAAGGCGGACTTGACGGCGGAGTACTTTTCATAGATACTGAAAATACGTTCAGGCCTGAGCGAATTATTCAAATGGCTGAAGCCTCTGGCCTCGACCCTCAAAAAGTTCTTGCAAACATACATATCGGCAGAGCATATAATTCAGACCACCAAATACTTCTGCTTGAAAAGGCAAAAGACATAATACGGGAAAACAATGTAAAGTTAGTGGTTGTTGATTCCATAACTTCGCAATTCCGCTCAGATTATGTCGGCAGAGGAACGCTTGCAAACAGGCAGCAAAAGCTGAACCAGCACATGCATGCGCTGCAGAAGTTCGCGGATACGTTCAATCTCGCAGTTTACATAACTAATCAAGTTATGTCACGTCCGGATATGCTTTTCGGCGATCCAACTGCGCCGATTGGCGGAAATATTGTCGGCCACCAATCCACATTCAGAATATATTTGCGAAAGAGTAAAGGCGACCTACGCATTGCAAAACTTGTGGACTCGCCCAACCTCCCTGATGGAGAAGCGATTATCAAAGTCACAACTGAAGGGATTAAAGATAAGGAATAACAAGAAAGACAGTGGGGTTAGTTAGTGAACTCGTCACACATGCAACATAAGAATATATATTCCGCCACGCATAAATAAATGCGTGGCGTTATATGAAATTTGAAGAAACAGTCATTCCCGTTATGAAAATAGTCTTTCTTGCAACAATACTGTATTCCGTAATGCTGTTTATTGCGTCAAAATTTCCGTCAGTCAGTCAGCCGGGGACTATGCTCATAATATCAATTCTTGCATTGATTATAACATTCACATTCAGCGCTTTTATGCATGGTAAAGTGAATTATTGAATGTTGGAGCTTATTGAAAATCATCAATTGCGTTAAAAATCATTCCGAAAGAATATAACTGCAAGTGTTCCTGTATTATATATGGCATCCGAATTAATCAACATCATTATTCTAAGCACTTTAGCAGGATTAGCAACTGGGGTCGGAGGGCTATTAGCAGTAATCAGAAAGCCCGGGAAAAAATTATTCGGATTCCTGACAGGATTTGCAGCAGGCGTTATGCTCGTTATTTCTTTTATGGGGCTGGTTATAGAAGCCTGGAAAGATATAGGGTATTTAATGACTACTCTCGGCTTTGCAATAGGGGCTATAGTGATGTTTTTGCTTGATGTTTACATACCGCATATACACTTTTCAACAAAAGAAACAGGAAAAGTTAATAAAAAATTATTTAAAACAGGCATCTTGATTGCACTGGGCATTACACTCCACAATATTCCTGAAGGTATTTCAGTCGGCGCAGGTTATATCCACCTGCCGGAATTTGGCGTGCTGATTGCAATAGCAATTGCTTTGCACAATATCCCTGAGGGAATAGCAACTGCGCTACCAATCTATATGAGCGGAGCCTCACGAATAACTGCAGTTAAAATTGCCTTTTTCTCAGGAATGGTTGAACCAATAGGCGCGCTTTTCGCAGGACTATTTCTTAAAAACTACGTATCGTCGGTGTCTATAGCGCTTGCTTTTGCAGCCGGAGTAATGGTTTTTATAACTCTGGACGAATTGATTCCAAGCACAACTAAAGGAAGCCATGAACATTCCACGGCACTCGGGATTATCGCAGGAACGGTCTCCACATTTTTATTGCTCGGAATATTCCATATCTGAATGTATATGAAATGTATGGCATGTTTTAATTACAGGGACGCGAAATGCTTTATGGCTTAAGTAACTATCTTTTTTTCTCTGAGCTTTTGTATAACGAGTAGGTGTGTCGAGAAAAATGCTATAATCAATCAATTTTCTTACGCTTTCATTCCATAAGGCTAAATAACTTTCAAGAATGATTATTTTTTTAGAATGTATTATTCGGAATGTTCTTATCCTGCCGCTGATTTCATAGCCAGGATTTAGCTTTTTATCCTTTGTCATTATTTGAACATCGTTGCCATTTCTTAGTTGGCTAAGGTCGTGTATTAATTGGTCAAAATCGATAGCATCAGGATGATCCCAATTTCTCATTCCCTGATGAATTGGAACATTCGGTTCAAGTTTCTGGTAATCGTCAAAATGCACAATTTCAATCAATTCAGGAAATTTGTCAAGAAGACCATAAGCCAATGTAGATTTACCCGAACCAGTTCCACCCGCAATCGCTATTATGTGAGCCATCATTAGTTTTATTTGTTTGGAATATTTTTATAAGAGTAACACAGCACATTCACTAGACATACCACAAGCAATTGCGCATCACAACAAAACTTATCCCGCCAGCACATTCAAATTACCCAGCGCAACCGCCTTCAAAACCTTGTCGCCAAGTTCTGATTTTTTCTGGATTTTGACCTGCGCTTTTTTGCCAATTGTTGCAGAAAACAAAAATTCGTCGCCTTTGTAAATATCGACTTTTGACCCAACATAATTTTCTGGAACAACTATCGAAAGATAGCCGCCTGCTTCAAAAACACTGTATTTGATAGTTTTTTTCAGCGTTTCTATAATCGGCTCAACTGTCAAAGACATTCCGGTAAGCTTTTCAAGCTCTTTGATATTACTGCCTTCGCGTCCGATTACATATGCCATGTCTGCCTCCTCCACGCGCAGTATTGCGCGGTTCGCTGAAATGATTTCCACGCGCGGATTGGCAATTCTTTTTTTCAGAATTTCGTAAAGCCGCTCCTCTGCAAGCTTGTTTATTTTCGAGGTTTCTGCCTTGCTTTTTATCGGTATGACAACTGTCTGCTCGCCGTAAGTGTAGGCCTCAAAAAGCAGCCTGCCTGTCTCAAAATCAAGAATCTCAATAATGGGCCGCGCTAAATCTGCCTCAGTCATTCCGGTCGGGGTGCGCACATCAAGGTTCAGCGTATAGACCTGCTTTATCTCGCCGTTTCGAACATATACTATTGTGTCAATTACCTGCGGAATAAGGCCAAGCTCAATTCGCCCGATGAAACGATGAATCGTATCTATTGCCTGCGTTGCGTGAATAACACCCAGCATTCCGACTCCTGCAAGCCGCATGTCTGCAAAAATCTTAAAGTCTTTTGTGCTTCTGACTTCATCATATATTGTGAAGTCGGGCCTGACAAGAAGGAGTATGTCTGCGGTATTTGCCATGTCGTTATTCAGGGCGCCGTACTGCGTTATTTCCGGACCGACCTGCAAATCGCGTGGATGCTCCATTGTCTTTACGATTTTTCCTTTTTTCTGGTAAAACTCAGCCATTGCCTGAGCCAAAGTGCTTTTTCCATGTCCCGGAGGCCCGGCAACAATTATGCCTTCCGCACGCTCATCAAACCGCTCAAGCAGTTTTTTCGAAAGCTTGTATTTTTCGATATCGACCTTAACAATGGGCCTTACCGCAGTTATTTCCATTTTCTCGGAAAATGGATGCCTCGTTATTGCAATGCGGTATTTGCCAAGCTGTATCACTGTCGCCCCGCGCAAATCCATTTCTAAAAGCCCGCCCGAAGTTCTTGATTTTTCAAAAATTTCATGCGCCATATTTTCAAGAATATCCTCTGTCAATAGTTCGCCGTCGATTTCAATCAGCTTGAATTCACCGGGTTTCCCTCGTTTTGCTTTGGGAGTGCAGCCCTCCTTAAGATGAACCGACATAGTGTCCGAAGTAAAATAATCCTCAAGGCTCATTCGCTCGATTTCTGCTTTTTTGAAATAAAGCACTTTGACGCCCTCTGCTTCCGCAACCTTTGCCTGGACCATATCAGCAGTCACAAGAGTCGCTTTTAAGTTGCGCGCAATATCCCTTATCAGCGAGTCTATTCGGCCTGATTTTGCAAGCTGAATTTCCTCGATTGTCGGCTTTCTGCCGATCGTTGACATAGTAATGCCTTTTTCTTCTGCAAGCTCCCGTATTATTTTCAGCTCCTCAAGGCCTTCAAAGCCGATGTCTTTTCCGTGATTTGCCTGGTTCTCAAGCTCAGCTATCACGAATTCCGGAACAACGAGCTCGCCTGTGAGCTTTCCCTCGCGCACAAGGTCGGTTACATTGCCGTTTATTATTGCCGACGTGTCTGGAACGAACTTTTGAACATGTGTTTTTTGTTGATCCGCCCGTTGTTTTTGCTGATCTGCATTTTGTCTTAGAGCACCATGTTTTTCTGCAGCATTTGCCGCGTTTTTGGAAACAATTATGTTTTCCGTTTCTATCTTCTGTTTTTTTGTGTTTTTCATAAAAATCAATCTTTATATCTCAATTATTTTAGGCAATGAATTTTTGCATTAATCCGCTTAACTTCAATCGCCAATCCATATTATTTTGAAATTAGTGTTCTAGATTTATATGGCTAAGTCCGGCTTTATTCTGAATGTTAGTTATATAGGACATACTAAGAAATAGAGAGCGAGGTGCTATTTCGTTTGTTTTTCCAATTAAATCGTCTTTAGGTGCTCTCCTGCGGCAATAAGCCATTTTGTCTTTCCGCCATCTTTTATCTCGACAACATAAGACCTTCCGCGCTTCTCGATTACTGTGCCAAGAGCCCCATAATATCGTGGGTGCGGTATTCCGTCATGTATGGCTGGGTTAATTCGTATAACGACCTTTGCACCGTGTTTGAATTCCTTCATTCGCGAGGCTACTGTAACGCGTTTTTCTGCTGCGCCTGACAAAAGCCTTCTTGTCTTGTTCCGAAATCCTGTTGAGCGTCGTGCCATAAAATATTACCTAGCCATTATAGAACTTACATTAATATAAAGGATATATTTTTAAAGGTATCGGCAACGCCAAGAGATTATAAATATAAGCATCCTTTCCGAAAAAAGATCATGCATGCTAACCCGCCAAATTCATTTCCATTATTTCCGTTCCCTCAAATCCGCGACGGGCAACGGCAGTTGATGGAAGCGGTGCAAAAAACAGTAAAGAACAAAAAAATCCTTCTTGCAAACGCCCCCACAGGCATCGGAAAAACCGCAGGCGTGCTTGCCCCTGCTCTTGAATATGCACTTGAAAACGGGCTCACCATATTATTTCTTACGCCGCGCCATAGCCAGCATAAGATTGTTGTGGACACTTTACGCGAAATCAAAAAAAAATCAGGAAAAACCATACAGGCCACCGACTTAATCGGAAAGCGATGGCTTTGCAATCTCGAGGCTGCCCAAGATATGCAGCAAAGCGATTTTGAGGCGCACTGCGCATCAATAAAAAAAGAGGGCACCTGCCCATACCACAATAACACATATTCCAAAGTGGGTGCACTTTCTGAGAATGCCTTAAAAATGCTTTCAAAGCTGGAAAGCGAAATAATGCATGCAGAAGAGGCAAAAAAAGCGTGCAAAGGCCTCTGCCCTGCGGACATAATATTCGAATCAGCTAAAGCAGCAAACGTAATTATTGCAGATTACCATCACATTTTTCATCCGTCTGTCCGTGACGTATTTCTCGCAAAAACCGGAAAATCGCTTGAAAACTGCATAATCATTGTTGATGAGGCGCATAATGCCCCTGCGCGCATCCGTGGGCTTCTTTCAGCGCAACTGTCCACATTCCAGCTTGAGCGCGCGATAAACGAAGCGGAAGAATTCGGCAACAAAATGCTTGCGGATGACCTTGAATTTATGCTTAAGGCAATTTCAAAAATGTGCGGCGATAAATTTTCAAGCATAAAATATGCAAATGAAGCATTCGTAAAAAAAGAAGAAATTTCCGCGGTGTTTGAAAAAGTCGGCGGAAAAGACATATTTCTTAGTTCTATTGAAGAAATTGCAGAACTCGTACGCGAAAAAAGAAAAAAGTCATTCCTCGGCGGAATTGCGTCCTTTTTTCAAAGCTGGAGCGGCCCGGATATCGGATTTGCAAGAATCATGCGCAAATCAGATGAAAAAAGGGGCGAGTTTCTTGTAAGCTACGACTGCCTTGACCCAAGCATTGTCACAAAGCCGCTTTTTGAAGAAACGCATTCAATTGTGCTTATGTCAGGCACTCTTTCGCCAATTGAAATGTATGAAGAGCTTTTCGGGCTCACATCCATGCGCGCGGAAAAACTTGTCCTGACATCCCCATTCCCTCCTGAAAACCGCCTCTGCATCGTGGTCAAGGATGTAACAACGAAATTCACAAAACGCAGTGAAGAAGGCCTGCTTAAAATCGCCGGCAATCTTGTCAAAATCATAAATCGGGCGCGCGGAAACACAGGCGTCTTTTTCCCGAGCTATTCGCTTCGCGATTCGGTGTTTGAGCTGATAGAGCGCTCTATTGAAAAGCCCGCGCTTCTTGAATATCCGAACATGTCAAAGGAAGAAAAACAGAATCTCTACAAGAAATTTGTGAACGCCGCAAACAATTTCAGGGGTGCTGCTCTCTTAGGAGTAATTGGCGGAAACTTCAATGAAGGCGTTGATTTCCCTGGAAAAATAATGAACACAGTTGTGATTGTCGGGCTCCCGCTTGAACGGCCGGATCTTCTTACTGAGGCGCTGATAAGCTACTATGATTTTAAGTTTAACAAAGGCTGGGACTACGGATATTCATATCCGGCAATAACCAAAGCCGTGCAAACCGCAGGCAGAGTTATACGTTCAGAAACAGACCGCGGGATAATCGTTTTTATGGACGAGCGCTATCTCTGGCAAAATTACAGGAAAGTGCTTCCGCCTGACATGGATCTTAAAATCAGCACAGACATTGGAAAAGAAGTTGAGGAATTCTTTAAGAAAACATGATATAACTGATTGCGTTTTATTGAAATCGATTGCGTGCGACAATCCCATTAATACCGAAGCCTTAATTTTTAAACAATGCAAATTTTAAGACCTTAGACCAAACATCCAAAGCTTGATAAAAATCTCAAACTACAAAATCCGCGGAAAAAATACGCAGGGCTTCTTGAAAAGAATCTCAACCCAAAAATTTCAGGACTTTTTGAGTAAATATGGAATTAAAAGCAAGTCTCTTGAAGACGTTTATTCTGAGGATTATCGCGCATTTAACCTTCTTGTAACCGATAATGAAAGAAAAACACAACAAAAGCAATTTCTATTTTCTCGCATAATTTGGAATTTGGACAAAGTTTACGCAAAATGCTTGGGGTAATAATTTGATTTTTCGAGCAAGCCACTAATTTCGCCAACCTCAAATCTTGCTCGCAAGGCGTATGTCTTCCGCTTTTATCGTTTTTCTTTTTGCATGCGCAGCCATTGTCGTTGCCTGCTTTGAGATGTCAACCGCAATCTCTTCAAGAATGCCTGCAAGCTCCTCTGCGGCTTCTTTTGAAACCCTTCCGCCGCCGCCTTTTTTTATCAGGCGCTCGCATGCTGAAATAGAAAGCTCGACCATAAGCATTATATGATGCGCGGATTTTAAAAGCTTGTTTTGGCAAGTGTGCCTTTGCCATTATCTGCCGGCAACACTCAGGATTTTTTGCCAAAAAGTTTCTTGAACACGCCGGTATCAATATTGACTTCGATTCTGCTCTGTCCGCCTTTTTTGCGCGCCAATAGCGACAGCCCTGCTTTCAGAAGCTCCGGAGTTGTAAGGACTTTTTTAATGTCGTTGATTTTCACATTGACAGAAAGCAACTCTCCCTTGTTTTTCAGGCTTACGCTAATTGCGCGCGAGCCGTCAAGAATAATATCCGCCGCAACATCATGCTTTTTTGCAAGCCGCTGCAGGTTGCTGAAAACTTTTTCAAAGCCGTCTTTAGACATATTTATCTAATATATACTTTCAGCCCCAAACATATATATCTGCACATAGGTGCCAAGCTTTTAAATCCAGAGAAATTGGGGAATGATTCAAAATGCGCGAAATGCACAACATCGTTGTCGGTAGGGATGAAACGGATTTCAATAAATTTGGCGAACGAGGAACCGGCATCATAGGCAAGCATTTCGTCGGCGAAAAAAAAGAGGCGCATCTTACCAACTATGTCCGGATGGATTTTGCGCGGCCGCACATTATCGGAATTTTCGGAAAACGTGGCACTGGAAAAAGCTTTACAATGGGCGTTCTTGCAGAAGAAATTGCTCTTCTTGAAGATGATGTACGCAAAAACCTTTCGTGCATCATAGTTGATGCAATGGGCATTTTCTGGTCTATGAAAAACCCCAACGACCGCGACATGAGCATGTTCGCCAACTGGAACACAAAACCCCAAAGGTTCGCAATAAATCTCGTAATACCGCGCGGGCAGATAAAGAACTTCGCGGAAAATGACATTCCTTTTGATGCTGTTTTTTCTCTTAATCCCGCGGAGCTTTCGGCAGAAGACTGGGCGCTTACATTTAATATAAATCTTGATTCCGAAATGGGCATTCTTTTGCAAAAGGCGCTTAAGCGCGTAAAAAAGCGCGGTGATTTTTCTCTAGAAGATCTTGCAGTTGATGTGAAAAATGAAAACGGCCCGGATCACCTGAAAGACGCGCTGATAAATCGGCTCGCAGTGGCATCAGAATGGGGTATATTTGAGCAGGAATCAGTAATTTCAAAGCGCAGCAAACAAAAAATATCTGAAGAAGAACTGCTGAAGCGCGACTTAGAATACATTAATCCGCCGGCCAAAAACGATGCTAAAGAAAAACCCCCATATCTCTTTAGCGGCTCAAGCGAAATACAAAAAAAGTCTGACTATAGAAGCTATTCATCTCTTCTTGATTGCATTATTCCTGGAAAAATAACTGTTGTCGACCTGAGCCTTCTTGGCGACTGGTCGGTGCGCGCCCTTGTTGTCGGACTGCTATCAAAAAAAGTCCTTGAAGCGCGAATGGAATCAAGGCGCATAGAAGAAATGGAAGCTGTAGAAGGCATTTCAAAATCATCAAAAACCCCGATGACCTGGATAATGATTGATGAGGCTCACCAGTTCCTTCCTGCAAATGGAGAAACGCCGGCAACTGCACCGCTACTTCGATGCGTAAAAATCGGAAGAGAGCCAGGAGTATCTATGGTCTTTATTACACAGCAGCCAAACAAGCTGCATGAAACTGCGATTTCGCAGTGCGACTTGATTATCGCCCACAGGCTTACTGCAAAACAGGATATTGATGCATTACGCAACATCATGCAAACCTACCTAAAATATGACCTTCAGGAATATATTGATGCGCTCCCACGGGTAAAGGGTGCGGCAATAATTCTTGATGACAATTCTGAGCGAATCTACGCAGTAAGAATCAGGCCAAGACTAAGCTGGCATGCAGGAGGAAGCCCGAACGCGATAAAGGAAAATGTGAAATAAGCGCGCCTAACCTTACAGGAATCCCGATGCTGTCTGCCTCTTGCGGGACTTCAAAGGGAATGTTGTCGGAATTCATATTCTTGGAAACTACCTTACGGAGGATACTATCTAACTATCGTCATCCATATTAACAACATAAGCAATCAAATTCAATAACTTCATTCGCCCTAATTTCAAATGTATTTCAGCTTCTTCAGCAGGCGTTTTTCCTTTCAAGCTCATATGCGGATTAACGAAATTGTGGATTATTCGCCTCAAATTCAGAAAATCCTTTGCGCCTTCATGACATCCAAAG
>JAHILE010000011.1 GCA_018897155.1 Nanoarchaeota archaeon
GCGAGTTCTATTGTTTATGGATTGGTGAATTTCAGGGCAATGATGAACCAAGGGTTTGACTTGAACGAGTTTGTCGGTTAACATCAGGAATTAAAAGATATAAGGGCTGACGCCCTTATAATTATGCAAGAGGTCTAATATAAAGCCCTATATCAAACATAAGAAAAGGTTTAACGATATGATGAAATCAGAAGGAAATGTATTGTTTAGACGTAAAAATCATTTAATTAAGGCATCTTTATGAAAAATAAAACGTTTTATGTTACTACGCCAATTTACTATGTTACTGCAGTTCCTCATATAGGAACAGCATATACAACAATAGCTGCAGATGTTTTGGCGCGCTGGCATCGCCTTAAGGGAGATGATGTATTTTTCCTTACAGGAACTGATGAGCACGGCGAAAAAGTGCAGGAGGCTGCGAAAAAAGCAGGCAAAGAGCCGCAGGAATTTGTGGATTCTCTTGCGCCAAAATTCAAGGATGCCTGGTCAAAATTGAATATTTCTTACGATAAATTCATTCGCACAACTGATGCAGAGCACGAAAAAGCAGTTATGGAACTCATCAAAAAAGTGCATGCATCTGGCGATATTTACAAAGGCATGTATGAAGGATGGTACTGCGTTCCTGATGAAACGTTCTATACAGAACTTCAGCTGGTTGATGGCAAATGCCCTGTGTGCAAAAGGGAAGTCAAAAAAGTAAAAGAAGAGTCTTATTTTTTTAACTTGTCAAAGTATCAAAAACCGCTTCTTGATTTTTACAAAAAGAACCCTGAGTTTCTTTCGCCGAAATACCGCGCGCAAGAGATAATAAATCGTGTCCAAGGCGGCTTAAAGGATTTGAGCATCACGCGCACATCTTTCGCATGGGGGATTCCGTTTCCGCTTGATACAGGTCATGTTACTTATGTCTGGTTTGATGCGCTACCGAATTACATAACTGCGCTTGGCTGGCCCGAGGGTGAAGAATTCAAAAAATTCTGGCCTGCTGATGTTCATTTAATCGGAAAGGAGATAAATTGGTTTCACTCAGTGATATGGCCTGCGATGCTGATGTCTGCGGAAATGGATCTTCCGAAAAAAGTCTTTGCGCACGGATGGTGGACCGTAAACGGCGAGAAAATGTCAAAATCGCGCGGCAATGTCGTTGATCCAATTGTACTTTCAGAGAAATATTCTGTTGATGTAATAAGATACTTCCTTTTGCGCGAGGTTCCTTTTGGAACAGACGGCGATTTTTCAGAAGCCGCGCTTGTGGCAAGAATCAACAGCGACCTTGCGGATGATTTGGGAAACCTTTTGTCAAGGACCCTCGCAATGGTTGAAAAATATTTTGGCGGAAAAATACCTGGGTCAAAAACACATGCCAAAATATTGGTGGATGCATCGGATATTGTTTCAGAAGTGGATGCAAAAATAGACGCGCTTGAATTCTCAGAAGCTTTGCAGACCATATGGGGTTTTGCAAAAACATGCAACAAATACATAACTGATGTTAAGCCGTGGGATCTTTACAAGAACAAAAAAGAGGATGAGCTTGCATCGGTCATATACAGCCTTGTAGAATCAATACGGATAATCGCGATTTTGATAATTCCATATATGCCTTCAAAATCCGCGGAAATTCTTGCGCAATTAAATGTTCCGTCAGAAAAAATTACGCTAAAAGACGCAAAATGGGGCGGGCTTAAATCAGGTACAGAGGTAAAAAAAGGCAATGTTCTTTTCAGAAAAATGGAATTGACGCAGGATCCTTTTGAAAAACTGGATTTGCGCGTTGCAAAAATTCTCGATGTCAAAGAGCATCCCGATGCAGAGAAATTATATGTTGTTCAGATTGATGTTGGCGGCGAAAAATCATCTCATTCTGCTTTGCAGAATTCGAAGCTTTTTGACTCTTCGAGTCAAAAACGGCAACTAGTTGCAGGGCTTCGCGAATATTATCAAAAAGAGGAGCTTGCGGGCAAAAAAGTAGCGTTTGTTTACAATCTGAAGCCCGCAAAAATCCGTGGAATCGAGTCGCAGGGAATGATTCTTGCAGCAGATGATGGAAAGACTCTTTCAGTGCTTTCAGCAGAAAAATCAGAGCCTGGCGCATCTGTGTTTGCAGAAGGCATTGTGAAAAAGCCGGCGCAGGAAGTGTCTTTTGACGATTTCCAGAAGCTTGAGATATTGATTGATGCGGATGGATTCGCGCGCTATAAAGAAAAAAAACTGCGCACCCAAAATGAGGAAATTCGCACTGAGCGAAAAGTTGAGATGGGAGCGCGGGTGAGATAATCCCTATTCTTTGACGTGATACACTCCGTTAGTTTCGTCTTTTAAAATATTCGCGTCTTTAAGTATTTTATTGATTTTTTCTGGTTCTTCGATTTCAATGAGCGCCACACCATCAATATTTCCATAATATTCTTTGTATTTAAGTCCGTAAATCTTTGCTTTTTCAGAAGGTTTGCTCGATGTTATGCGAACTTGTTTCGTATTTTCTAATATGTCTTCAGTCCTTCCAAAACTTTCTACCGTCAATATGTAAATTGCATTTAAATCGTGCAATTGCTTAGCAACTTCTTTGGGATTGTTGACATTTATGTGTGGTGCCATTAGATTTTCTATTGATTCACCATAATTTTTAACAGATGGCATTTTGCCATCATACATAATTGACAAGATTAAATTTTCTACATCTTTTGCTCGATATAGTTCTCCATTTTTGTTTACTATGTAGGTTCCTTTTAATAGCGTTTTATCATTTTTAATAAATTCTACATCATTGATATTTGGATTTGGTTTTGTCGCAGTGTATACAGTAACTCCTTTATCGCCCCAAATACTAAGGGGAACTTCAGTAGCGTTATAATTCATAGTAGTTGTATCTTTCATAATATCACTACTTTATAATAGTTACTATAGTATTTAAACCTTTCGGTATATCAAATATGCTAAAATTGCGCGCTTATGAGAACAGTTTTGCAATCTTGCTCAATTCAACCGCAAAAACATCAATCTCTTCTTTTGTGTTGTATATGTGAAATGACGCGCGTACGCTTCCCTTTCGGCCTAAAAGCGTGTGTAAGGGATACGCGCAATGATATCCGCTTCTGGTTGCGATTTTCTTGGAATTGTCAAGCATGAGTGCGACTTCATGCGGGTCTGCACCAGTTACTTCAAAAGCAATAACGCCTGCGTTGTTTGCAGCGTTTTTATGCGATATTATTTCGACATTTTTTATTTCAGAAAGCCGCTTGATGCAGTGCGCAGTTATTTCTGTTGTGTGGCTCTCTATATTATTAATACCGATTTTTTCGATATATCGCACGCCTTCACCAAGACCGATAACCCCTGCAATATTCGGTGTGCCTGCTTCAAAGCGGTCTGGGCATCGCGCAAGCTTATAGTCTGAAAATGTCGCTTCGTCAATTGTTCCGCCGCCAAGGATTCCGGGCTCAAGCAGGCCGAAATGTTTCTCATTTATATAAAGCGCGCCGGTTCCGGTTGGCCCGAGCGGGCCTTTATGGCCTGATAATGCAAGAAAATCAGCATTCATCTTTTTGACATTGACACCCATATGCCCTACAGCTGCGGCCGCATCAGTGCAGAATAGCGCGCCATTATCATGCGCGATTTTAGCGATTTCGTCAACAGGGGTTTTTACGCCCAAAACATTTGACACCATTGTGACAGAAACAATTGCGGCATCCTTTGATGCCTTTTTCCAGTCTTCCATATTGAAGTTTCCTTCATTGTCTGATTTTACCACTTCAAGCGCAAGGCCGTGCGTTTTTGCAGCCATCATCCATGGAAGCAGGTCGCTGTGGTGCTCGAGGTTTGACACAACTATCTTTTTCCCTTTTAGTTTTTTCCACGGCAGAGACAGCGAAAGAATGTTCAGAGCGTGTGTGGAATTCTGCGTCATCGCGATTTCTTCTGCCTTTGCGCCAAGAAAATCAGCAACAATTTTGTGGGCTTTTTCATACTCTTCAGACGCTTTCAGGCTCAGGCGATGTGCGCCTCTATGGACATTCGCGCAGTACTGCGTATAATACTCATTCATTTTATCGATTACGCACTGCGGCTTTAAGGTGGTTGCGGCGTTGTCGAAATATATGACGCCAGTATTCGCGAGAACCGGGAAATCCGTGCGGCATTTTTCAAGATTCATGGTAATATAACGGGGTTATAAGTTTAAAAGGATTTTATTGCATATTGCGGAATAAAAAGTCTTCAATGTTTATTAATATGTGCCTCGACAATATCTATTATGTCGCTGAATCTTGTAGAATCGGTTGCTCGGGTTGACGAATCTCAGGAACTGAAAACATCCCTAACAGACGCGTATTTCTGCTCGGCAATAACCTTTGTGCTTCCGGAGGAGCCCATTGAGTATTGGGATCTGAATTATTACAATCCGAAAACAGGCGACATAACACACATAAGAGCATCTTCTGATTCTCTTGAGTTGAAAAGCACAGACAAGCCGCTGAAGCAAAAAGAGCCGAAAAAAATAGATATAAAAACCGTATGCATTGACATTGATGAGACCATAAAGACGGCAGGTGTTGCCCGTGATAAGATTTACGCGTCTGCTATCCAGAAAATTTTTGTGTCGCTTTTTTCAGAAGAGTTTGCCATTTGGGGCATAACCTACATACTCACTAATATGAAAATAGTGCAGATTAAGATTGACGCGCGAAATGGCAGCGTAATCGATTCTAAGCTTATTGATTTTATGCAGAATACCGGAATTGCGCAGTAGATTATCCTACATACGCACTCGTATCTTCGCTTTTTTCCTTATCAGAAATCGTTGTTTTTGCGCCAGGCCTCATCGCAGCGATGTCTTTTATTTTGCCGAACTGAGCCTCGTATTTTGCAATGTTATCAACGATGGCCGCGCGCAAACTTGCCGCATGCTGCGGAGTTATGACGATTCTTGATGTGACTTTTATTTTGTTTGTTCCGGGAATGAACTGCCCGAAATCAAGGTAGAATTCAAAAGGCGTGTGCCATATTTTTACAGAGTTTGCGAATTTTGCGACCTGATTTGCTTCATCAACCAGTACTTCAAATTGCGCGCCATGTTTTTTTTCGTTTGATTGTTTTTCTTTCTTTAGCATATTTGCTTATTGTTTTTAGAATTATATAAGCCTTAGACTTTTTTAAGAAGAATATATGCTCCCGCCGAGATTTTCGTATGCGAAGCATCGAAAAGCTTGCGATGCAATCGCATGATTCGAACTCGGGTCACAGGCGTTCTCTGGCTCGTATTTTCGGCGGTTTTAACAGGTGACTTGCGCGATTTTCAAGTTCGAGAGAACTTGAAAAGCTTGAAAATCCGAAGGATTTTCATGAAGCGCGAGTCGCCCTAAGTCATGGCACTAACGTGCCAAGCTTTTTTGTCTCTTTCGAGCCAAAAAACACCGGCCGATTATGCGGCCGTGAGAGGCCCGTATCCTTGACCGGACTAGACTACAGGAGCAATTTGTTTGTTTTTATAATGTTGGTGACCATGCCGAAGGCGTGGTCGCCCTAAGCGCCGGCCGATTATGCGGCCGAGATGGGTCAACCCGGATTTGAACCGGGGACCTTCGCCATTTTGTGATATTGGCAAGCGCCAAATATTGCGTCAAGGCGACGTCATACCGCTAGACTATTGACCCGTTTGTTTTTTATCCCAATGCGTAATGTGAATGGTTGTAGATGGGGCTTTCCGGATTTGAACCGGAGTCTCTGGCTATTTATAACGCACTTACACAACTTTGGGAAGCACAAGAGCAAAACCCAAAGCCAGAAGGATGACCATTTTAGCATGCGGAGCAGCTAAATCTTCTCGCTCGCGTTCGAAGCTTTTGAGGTTTGATTCTTCAAAAAGCTTGTGAACGTCGCGAAGCTGCTTTCGCATGAAGCTACCCTAAAGCCCCTTATTTCTCTAAACTGCATAGATGGGCAAACTTTATAAAACTGCGGATGTATGTATGGTTGTGTTTCTATGGGAAAGACGCGCAAAAAGACAATAAAAATAAAGGAAGAGAAAAAGCAGAGGCTTGTAAAGACATTGAAGAGAAGAAAAGCTGCTTCTGAGTAACTTATTGAATATGATGGTTTCTTGAAATTACGACAACTATTTATAGCTATGCGGCGAATAATACTAAATTCACTGTTTTTGTGTGATTTGGTGGTTTCTGTGTTGTCGGTCAAAAAAACATCGGGGTGCGGTGCGTATATTACATTTTACCTGATTTTCTTAGCAGTTATTGCTCTTTTTGCACCAGTAACTTTGGTATATGGCGCGCCAGAAATTACCTACAACAACATAACGCCTGATGATAATGCAACAGTTGCTAATAATTGGATTAATATAAGCATCAATTCAAGCGAGGAGCTAAACCAATCAATTCTTGAGTGGGGGTGGGCTAATGGTTCCGCGCCCACAAATTTTTCAATGATTAATGATTCTCTCGACAACAAAACATGGTCTTATAATGTGACGGGTCTTTCTACAGGGCGGCATAATTACACTATTTGGGCGCAGAACACAATTAACGATAATTGGACGCAGACCGAAATGCGATTCGTGTTTATCGGCGCGATTTCGGCGTGTCAGGACATTATAATCGGAAATGTGGTGTATACGCTTATTCAAAATGTCAATTCGTCAGAAACCTGCTTCAATATTCTTGCAAACAACGTCACAATTGACGGTGCAGGATATACGATTAATTATTCTCAAAACGAGACCGGATATGCGATAAACAATAGTTTGGGTTATAATATAACCACAATAAAGAATTTAACTATCGTACAGGAAAATTCGACAGTTCAAAATGCATACGCAATATTTTTAAACGGAACGACAGATGTTGTTATTACAAACAACACAATCACCACTTCAGGAAATTTCGGGCACGGTATTGTTCTCAACGCATCCAACTTAGCCACACTCTTAGATAACAACGTTACTGTATTGAATGCAACCGCTGATGGAATATTGCTGATATCATCGTTTTCAAACACAATTTCAGAAGGTTCCATTTATTCAGTAAATATCTCTTATGAGTTGAATAATTCAGGAGCAAGCAACAATTTCAAGAATACGAATTTTACAGACATAAGAAACATATCTTTTCTGGACACCACATCATCTTTCAACTACAACAATGAAACAAGCGGCAATATCTGGCTCAAGACAAATGTTTCTGTACCGAGTGTTATAACAAGAACACTTTTAAACTGGAGCAACATTACAATGCAGTGGAATGACACAAATTCAACTGCAGGAATTCTTGCGAATTATACTTTAACCGGCCTGCTTCCAGACACTATATATTACATATATAACACATCTGGCGGGGTGCAAAACAAGTCCTACATATTGACAACAAATTCTGCCGGAGTATTGCCATCCTTTAATATTTCTCTAAACGGAACTACTGAAATGATTGTTGACAGCGTGCCGAGTATAACTGTGAATTCGCCGGCAAACAACAGCTATTACAACCTCAGCTCATTAGCTGCGCTTGTGCTCAATATCACAACAAACGAGCCTGCAGAGTGGTGCGGGTTTTCATTGAACGGAACTTCGAATATCACTATGAATAACAGCGCATCTAATCTGTCTTGGAACTACAGCGGTATTTCCGTGCCTTTTGAAGGATTAAACAACATCACATTCTTTTGCAACGATAGCCGCGGCAACATCGGAGCATCGGCAACGAAATATTTCACAAAGGATACACAAATCCCAGATATAAATGTTGAACCGACATGCGATACTAAGACATCGTCATCTATGAGAATAGTTTGGAACGTTAGCAGTATTACTAACAATTATGTTGATTATAAAATCAGCGGTTCTCTAGATGCTTTAATCACATCCTCTCAAAGTAGTACCGCAACACCGGCAATAACTCTAAGCGGGCTTTCATCATCTACAACTTATGCATATACTCTGCGTTCGTGTGATTTGGCTTTGAATTGCGACGTGGATTCAGGATATACTTGCGCTACAGCATCATCCACAACAACCACAACCGATGACAGTTCATCATCCGGCGGCATCGCCGGCGGAGATACGCCTTCAGGGTTTTCAAAGTCATGGCAGTTGATTTCTGCAGGAAGCACTGCGGTAATGACTCTGGCAAGCACGTCTGTTGATGTTACTGACATAATATTTAAAGCAACACAGGCATTGAGCAAGGCAAAAATAACGGTTTCAAAGCTTTCGGCAAAGCCGTCTGCAACATCGTCAACTCCTCCAGGAGCGGTTTTTCAATATATCGGCATCACACCGGAAAATATCACGGACGGCGCAATAACTTCAACAACAATTTCATTCCGCGTTAATTCAACATGGATTTCGTCAAACGCAATCAACAGCTCAACAATAACTTTGTACAGATACGCCAACAGCCAGTGGAATGCTCTTGTCACGCACCATACGGGCACAAGCGGAAGCTATACAACATACCTTGCAGAAACGCCGGGATTCTCTTACTTTGCAATAGCCGGAAATACAAAATCCTTAACAGTTCCGGCAGCCCCCGTAACAAACACAACAACAACAAATGTAACATTAGAATCTTCGAATAACACCAGCATTACATTGTCAACCCTATCATCCAACAGCACTTCGCAGAACAACGAAACGATATCCACTGGGGATGCATCCTCAAGCACAAGATCTTATGTGACTGCATTTATCGTCATTATAATTGCCGTAGTTGTAATGTTGATATTCCGCGAAAAGCTGAAAATAAAGTTTCCCGAAAAGCTGAAAGTATCTGTTCCGAAATTTTACGCAGGGCAAAAAGCGCAAACACCCGGACACAAATACACGTTCAATGCTTCCGAAGTCAAGAAAGCCGAGCTAGTCTACAAGCCGCAGCCAAAAGAAGAAAAAGTGAAATATGCATACAAACCTAAAAAGTGATTTATGTCTAAACTTTTTCTAAAATCTATATATAGGGGTTAGGCACATATATAATACATTTTGAGGCAGTTATAATGAATGTGGGGGTATTTCTTTCAAGAGTTCTTTTAATTGCTATTGCTTTAACGCTTTTTATTCCATCCGCGGCTCATGCCGCGGTTTCCGCAACAATGAATCAGATAATTTATGTCTGGGGAGACAGCATGGCGGTTTCAGGAACCGTTGAAGGGACAACAGATTCTGTATCCGTTTCTTTCGCAATCAAAAATGCGAGCGGCACAATCGCCACAATCACAGCTACAAGCGCCGGTGGCACAAAAAATACTTTTTTAATTTCTGCTCCAATTAATGATACTTTTGCATCCGGAGAATACAATGCAACTTTGTTATCAGGAACCGATTCAATAGATATGCGCTTCAAGGTATTTTCACAGTCGCTTTTTATGGATTCCTATCCGGTGAAATCCGGCGAGGGCATACTCGATATTACGACGGAAAATGAGGTGAATGATTCCAACTCTGACGCATTCGGCGGAAATTTCACAGAATTAATTGATTTATCTCTTTCGCACAAAGTTTATTACGGCAATTACACAATAGGCGCAAAAACATACCACTTCGTTCTTGTCGACCAGACAAATATTAGCACATACGACAGATTATATGTGGATGATGATGTTAATTTCGCGCTTTATAACGATACGGAGGATAATGCAACACAATCCGATGTGGAGTACCATGCGCTTAAAAAGAGCAGCATATTCACAAATGGGGTCTTTAAATATGTTGTCGGGGAAATGGAGCGCGCCACAGGCAAAAAAGTAGTTCTCTGGGAGCCGGCAAGCGGCAAAACCACTTATGATAAAGGCGATAACATCACATTTATCGTTCTGACGGAAAATGCAACCCACATGATTGATGAATCAGTCAAAATTGAAATATACAATTCAACCGGCCAGAATGTCACTGCAGAATATACCGAATCATCTCAGGGCGGGTGGCTGAATTTTACAATAGATGGAGGCGACCTGCCTCCAGGCACATATACTGTGAAAATAAATGACAGCTTGGACACGCTTAGTTTCACCGTAGAGTCATTCAAAATGTTTGCGACGATTGCAGATACTTCAAATAATCCGGCATATTCATTTTCGCCAAATTCTAAAGTTCGGCTGATAATCACTTCTAAAAACTCTTCAGGACCGTTTAATCTGACAAGCTTTACTGCATCTTTTACATATCCCAACGGCACAGCGATAACTAAGGCAAAGGCAGCGTTTACACAATCTGTCGATGGCATATACACATACGATTATGATCTTTCAGGCGCAACTGGACGTTATTCGGTCAGCGTAACCGGATTAGACGCATCAAATACGCAGACCGTCACAACCGGTTTTGAAGTTCAGTCAGTTGGCTTTGAGGCACAGGCTGTTAATCTTCAGTATATTGATGAAGCAGAATCCGGAGGTGCGATGGTAAACGCATTTTCGCCAAACAAGAATGTTACTATAATTACCTTTTTGTCAAACATAACCGCGGGTGGAATAACCGCAAAGGGTCCTGGAGATATGATGACCGGCCTTGTGACTCCTGAGAACTGCAATACGAGTGTAACAATGTCTATTAGGGATGAGAACGGCGTCTCGTATGATGCGGCTTACCGCGTTTTTAATTTAAGCGCTGCAATGGAATATCTTAATCAAACTGACAGCGAACAGGGGCCTCCCGAGCAGATGCTTACTCAGTGCATGATTGTTTTTGCAGCGCCGAATAAAACCGGAAGTACGTTTAAGGCAGATATAAAAATGAAGTATAATTCCGAAGAGAAATATTCCGGAGTTACATTTGGAATTCAGAGATTATTTGCCCGCGGAAGCACAGTTGATTTCAAGGGCGATGATTTCTCTTTCCTTGCACCGAATTCAACAGTAAGGATTAAGCTTAAAGTAACTGATTTGTCTACAGATACAGCGCTTGACGGCGACAAAATCACTTCGGGAAAAATAATTGAGCTGTATAAGGTATTTCCATCATACAAAGATGTCCTTGGAAACTCCACGCTTAGAGATACGTTGAATGCAACTATTTCTAACGGAACGCTTATATTTAATTCGCCGAATGATGAAGGCGCTTACATGATGAAGTTTAGGTTTACTGCCAATGTAAGCGGCGTAACCGAAACAGGAATCGGGAATGCCTTTTTCATGCTGAAAAAATACATGGTTTGGGGCCAGCTTTACGGCGCGCAACAAGGCCAGTGGTTTGTGAAACAGGGGCAGAATGCTACTCTTCAAGTAACTGTAATGGATATAAATGACGCCCAGACAGTGTTTGGCGGCCAGAAAAGCCAGAAGACCTGCACTGGATGCACGGGATTTGAGATTACTGCTACTCAAATAAGAAACGACCAGCAGTTTAAGGTACATAATTTAGGAGATTACCAAGTTTTAAAGGGGATCATTATTAATTCTACAAATCCAGTTGCCAATCTTACTATAGTGCCGGGACCGAACATGCAGCCCGGCTGGTATAGCGTTGATATAATCGTTACAGATTCCCTTACTAACGCGACATATTTCGGCTGGGGCGGATTTGAAATCAGGAATTTTTGGGTTGACGCCCGCAGGGCGTACTGGGATGAAAACAATGTTTCCGGCTATTCAATGCTTGATATGATGGACGGCGGCATGGGTGGCGAGACATACGGCGTTAACAGCTCTGTGGAATTAGTTGTCATTGCAAGAGAGCCAAACAGTTTCAGCCCCGAAGGGAAACCGCTTTCAACACCTCCTGTTTTGGAAAGCATTGCGTCATCAAAGACATGGCCTCCGGTGCCGATATCAGGATATACATACAAGGTGAGTAATCGAACAGTAACTGTCTGTAAGGTTATGGACGAAGGCAGCCCGATGTGCTTTGGAAATTTTTCCGCTTACGTTATAAATATTTCGGGCCTTCCTGATAAGCAGGCAGACTATATGGCAAATGTCCGCGTCAATGTCAGTGGAGTAACTGATGTCGGAACATTCAGGTTCGGTACTTCGTCATACCGGGCGAACAGTGATTATAGAAGGGATTCGTTCCCGCCAATGTTTGCAACAAGCGAAAATTTAACTATAAACTTTACCGGCATTACCATTACCATAGGTAACGAGAAAGCAGGTGCGCACAATTTGACAAATGTGACTGTTCAGGAGTTGTTCTCGCCAAAATTGGGAAGGCCAATAAAGATGAAATATGGGCAGAATTATACAACTGACTGCAATCTTACAAATGATGAAGGGCAATACTGCCAAATAAGCGTCAATCTTTCAAATCTGCCAAGCGGCGAATACAATGCAAGGTTTGCTGTTGTTGACAGCCCTGAAGCAGAAGCCAAAATCGAGGAAATATTTTTCAAGATACAGGGCACTATAATTGCAATTCCATCCATTGAAGAGGCGTGGGTATGGGAAAGCGATACTGTAAGCAAAAAAGTGGATAATGATGTTAGGAGAGCCGAGTGGTCGTGGTGTCAGGATGCTAAGACAACGGCGGTTTTAGGCGCGTATCGCTTCTGCGGCGATTACAACATTCCGTGTGAAGGGATGTGTCAGTCCCAGCAATTCAACCTGACAGTAAAGAATGTTTCATACACGAAAGAAATCTTCGGATATATTTCGCTGACAGGCGATAAGTCATGGATGTTTGGAGATTCGCAGGCAGTTAATAAAGAGAGAATGTGCGTTTATGCTAACGGCACTCATTTATGGATTAATTCAACAGATGATGAATCCGATAATGTAACACTTTGTGATTTAACGCAAACGGTGCCTATAATTACTACGGAAAACTTCACAGATAGCGCCGGCGGGCAATGGAGGCTTGATGCAATAGGCGACCAGAGCATTACTTTAACAGGCCTTAATACGCTATACGGCACCGGGGCGCTGATAAATACTTCATATTCAAGGAGCGGCATAATCAAGTTCGGCCAGATTTGGGAAAATAATCTCGGAGCATATACCCAGCAGGGCAGAAAAGGAATCGACCTCAATAATGACGGAAATCCGACAAACGGCACGGTTTACTTTGCAATAGCGGACAGCGCTGTTTCAGGAGTTTATGACACATTCTTCTTTTCAACAGATGGAAACTTCTCAGACCCGATTTCAGCCAATGACGCAAACAGATCAAACAGGGAATTCGGCAAGGGTCTCTCAAAAGATAAACTTACTCTACTTAGCATAGATTCTCGCGGCCAGCGTTTGAAATTCTACTCAAAGCAGATTGGCGACTGGGCGCACATGGGCGACATCAAAATTGGAAATAACATAACTCTTCCGGTTATTGTAACCTCGCCTTCAGGTACTGAGGAGAATGCGCTTGTTTCACTTACTGCATTCAAGAACACAAGAACGTGGAGATTGACGCAAATAACGCTTGTGTCTGATGTTAACATCACCGGCGTAGGAGAGCTTAGATTCAACAGCAGCGATTTGGGACCTACAGGAGACTATTCCTTTGGAATAGAAACCAATTCAGGCGACAAGCTCGAGGAATGGAAATGGCCTATGGCAACTGTCCGCGGATTTTTGGTTGACGGCGAAGTGGGCGAGGCAGTGTACATTAATACTTTCAAGCAATTGCCGCTTACATGGAAGAATTGGGATTCGGGAATTGTAAGGATACAACAGGACAGAAGAAATAGTACTCCCGGATATATTGTTGACGGCGTATTAGCAAATGCGCACGAGATTCCATCGAATGTATGCACTTTCTCAAATGCTACTGATACCAATGCATCAGCATCTATAGATCCTAACGAAATAAAAATATTGATGGATGACAATAATGGTCCCGCAGTTCATTTCATGTATAATATTACAGAGCAAAAACTCTATATGAATGCATCTTTGCCGTGCCATTTTAATGTCAGCGACTTAGGTGCGGGCTATAGTGCAGGTGACTCGCTGATAATTAGTAAATATGGCAGAAATTACAACGTCTCTGTGTTGACTGTTGATAATAATTTGTACAATGATAACAGCAATTTATGGAACGTATTTATTTCGAATAATGATACTTGGACTCCATTCCCGAATTCAAACGTTTATAACGTGAATATTGTTCAAAACGCAATAACTGGAATGCCATTACCGTCCGATCAGTATGACTGGAATTCGACGCATTTTAAATTGACTATAAATGAAAGTTATAACACTGGCGAATACAATATCACCTATCAGTATTACGGCAGAAGCTGGCGCGCAGACTTCGGCGTTGCAGGCGTAAATTCATCCGTAATTATGCCGATGGTAAACAATACTGGAAACCTGCATTGGGGCCTTGAATGGGGCTATATGCAGAATGTCAGCATATTCGGGCAGTATTATGACGTAATACTTGCGAATGACACATATAATTATACAAGATGTATGTTTGAATCAAGCGGCGACGGCATGTGCGTCAAGAAAGCATGGATTGTGCCGACATCGATAGGAAACTTTTCAAGCCCCGAAGTTCGAAATGTTACTTTCGGTCAAAATTTCACATCCGATTTATATATTGCATCAGTCGGCTCAAGGGACGGCGATGGAATTATTGTGGGCAACTTTTCGGCTTTGAACGCATCGTATCCTCTTCCTGCAATAGGAGGCCTTCAGCTGGCGGATAATACGACAAGTTACTTCGCGGTATTGAATGAAAGCGCATTGGGTTATGACCTTGATAAGAACGGCAATAAGAACAATACATTCTATGCATTGGCATTTGATTCTGATTTCAATAATCAGCAAAACCTTACGAGTATTCTTATCGATGACGACGTGCAATTGCTGCCGTGGTCATTCAGGGTGGGAGAGACTGAAACACAAATAGATTTCGATTCTGAAGAATCTTTTAATGTGAATAATACTTTGAGCAGAATAAATGAGATGTGGAACGGCCTGCCTTCAGGCATATCAAACGGCAATGCAAGGTTTGGAGAAGATTATAATGATACTATGTGGGAAAATCAGCCGAACTGGGATGTGCCGTTCTACAACGGAACGCATATGCTTCTGAAGAAATCTAAATGGAGCATATATCCGGAACAGCCCGTAGATGTCTTGCTGAAAGTATTTACGTTCAATCAGGAGCCGTTATCCGGAGCAAATATCAGTGTCAATGTGGCAAGGTCCACATTCACAGGATTCCAGAGGTTAGAAGAACTCACTCATTTCACCGTTGAAAGAACCTTTAATACAACTGACAGTTACGGCTATGAGCTGATTAAGATAATTCCAAACGGTTCATGGGTTCCTGCGCAATATCAGATAGTTGCAGAAGTGCAGACCGCGCTTGGAAATGAAACATTTGAGCGCTGGTTTAATGTTGGATTTTAGCGGCTTTTGAATTTGGGAGTAATTGGGTAATTTTATGATAAAAAAAATATTTGTGATTTTATTTGTGCTGGCTTTATTGCCTTCAGTAGCTATGGCAACGCTTACAGTGACTGCTTCCCAGTCAGGAGCGGATTCCGGCAGCGTTATTTCGGGAAAAACATTTACAATCTCTGCTTCCGGATGGTCGGGCGACTGCAGTTCAGCGAACCTTGATTTAACTAGTTGTGCAGTGTGTAACGTATCCGAAAGCCAGATAAAATCTTTAAGCGGCTCAAGCGTTTCATGGACAACAATCACCGCAAGCAAGGCAAATTCGCAATCGATTTCTGTGAGCGTTTCGGGCTCATGCACGCCGGATTCAGGCAGCGTATTATTTGATGTGAAAAACCCGCCATCACTTTCTGCAACAGCAACATCCGCAGTTTCAATTACTCAAGGGTCTGCTGCTTCATTTAGCCTGAATATCCAAAATTCCGGCGAGACCACGGCAAAATTCGGGACAATCACTGCTTCCGGAGGCAGCGGGCTTTCTTTATCGGACTGCGCTCCTTCAGACATTTCCGGAAGCCAAAGCCTTGGATTATCCTGCACAATAACCGCATCTTCTTCAGCTACACCCGTTGCGCAAACACTTACAATAAGCATAACGCCCTCAAATGCTGATTCGATAACAAAAACAATTTCAGTAACAGTCAGCGCATCCGGAGGCGATGATGTTGGCGGCGATACTGGCAGTTCCAGCGGCGGCGGCGGAGCAAGCGGCGGCGCAGCAGCAGTTAATAAAAAGAACGTGACTCATAAGCCCGTTCCTCCGGGCATTATGAACAACACAAAGCTTCAGGCAGCAATTGAAAAAGTGCTTGCAAAAGGCAAGCTCAGCCCGGAAGCTATAGGTAATCTTATGCGTCTCTCAAATGCGATATCTAGTGAAAGCACAATATCGCGCACAATCAATTCAGGGGCATCAAAATCAAACGTAACCACAAAGATAAAATACACCGGCTTAAAGGCTGCAAAGAATTTTGTGGTTTATGAAAAAGTGCCGAAAACATTTGCAAACTCTTCGGACTTAATTACGGTTACAGCAGCCGGGGCAAAAGTCGAAGTTGTCCTGAAAGACCCTGAATACGCAATAGTGTTTGACACTGTAAATCCGAACCAGGAGCTTGAAATAACCTATTCAGTCAGCAAGTCTGTTTCGACAAATGTTGTTGATTTATTCGCATCCGAAGTTTATGCAGAGTCTTTGGCAGACGCGCAAGCGCAGCAAACGGCTTGCGCGCAAGTAATAACGCCGGCTAAAAACCAAGCGACCGGTGAGTGCAAAGAATTTCCAACACCCTGTGATGTTCCAAGCGGATGGGATAAAGTCGATTCATGCAAAGCTGCGGCGACGCCAAAAGATACTGTAAAGGAAACCGCCGAGCAATCGGAGAAAACCGGAATTTTTTCATGGACGCTAATTTTGGACATTCTTATCGCCCTGGTAGTTATTGCTGTTGGGTATTATTTCTTCAAGAAAAAGAATGGGAGCATATAGGTACAGACTGTGGGTGTGCAAAAGGATATATAAGCTTTGCAGGGAAATTCTTATTGTGGTTAAATATGACAGGACCCGAATCTTACGATATCATGCAAATTTTTCAGGAATTTCAGCAGGAGCTTCAAAGCATTATCTATCAGAAAGAAGCCATGCGCATGCATTTGCAGGAGCTTGAGGCTTCGTTAAAAGAGCTTTCTGCAGCCAAGAGCGACGTTTACAAGGCAATGGGCGCGATTTTAATCAAAGCAACTCCTGAACTGTTGGCAAAAGAGCTGAATGATGAGCGGGAATTGATTGAAGTGCGCACAAAATCCCTTGAAAAACAGGAAAAAATTGTTCGTGAAAAATTAACCGCGCTTCAGAACCAAGTAATACAGTCGCAGGCCGCAAGAAGCGGCGCTGCAATTCCGGGAAGCGGTGTGAAATGATATTATTTTTCTTCACGTATTTTCTTGAATAGGTATCCAGTATATATTAATGATGCATATGCTTCAATTAAGTATGTTATTCCCAGAAGCAGTTCATCAGGATTTCTAAGCGTAATGTATCTGCTGAGAATTTGATGCGCATCTCCTTGAGGTATCAGCCACCATATTATTACAAGGGGGAGTGTAATAAGAAAATGCCAGTATCTGATAGTCAGGGCAACTTTGCTTGTGGTGATTTTTTTGCTTAACAAATACATCAGAAGTATGTCGATAATAAAAAGAACGTAAAGCCAGAGTGCGCCGCCTCCTATGCTTATTCCAAGCGACCATTCAACATACGTTTCAATCGTCATCATTTCAAGGGAGGGGTAGTAGAAAAACGCCAATAAAAGCGTGAATGTGGTGAACTGCGGCGACTTATCGCCTAAAAGCGGAACAGCCAGCCAAGTTGCAAGTATTGCGGCTGAGCATAATAATATCCTGATTCGGTCAAAGAAAATCAGCCGCTCAATAAATGATTTGCTAATCTGCATTACCTCAAGTAATATTTGTAGGAACCGTATTTATAGATTCGATGAAAATAAAGCATTTAAATAGAATTATTCAATATTTCTTTGGCAAGGATAGGCCGGGGCGCCAGGCGTGCCCTGTTACCCGCAATCGTCTTGGCGGGGGCTAAAGCAATTTTAGCGGCGGATTTTTTTGGAATCCTGTCTCGCGTTTCGAACAGAGACGTCTTGCCCTGTCAGGTCTTTATTGCGCTGAATCTGGTGAGGCCTTGATCGGAGCAGCCATAAGGCGTGATTTAGGCGCTTTCAGGATCACAGGACCGAGGTAGATTCGTGCAGGCAGTTCTGAAGGAGTTCGTCCATAGAATTGCGTTCCTTGCCACTTTTAATCATTTGCAATATTTCTTGGATTAAAAGGTTTCGAATGAGCGCAGCGAATGAGATGATTTTTTGTTTTGCATAACCTTATGCATGGCAAAGCAAAAAAGATGAGTGCTTCGCTTTAAATGATTAATAAGGCGAAGCGAACGGATTTTTAAATGAAGCTTGAAAAGCTGAGAGTTGCGCGCAAGCACAACGAACGGATTTTCAATCTTGTACATACAGTATTGGGTTGAATGGCTTAAAGCCTCAAAACTCAATAATTTTCTTTTCAATCAAGAATGTTCGTACGTCTTCAAAAATTAGTTTATGTCCTTTTGAATTAGGGTGCACGCCGTCTTCGAGAAGGGTCACATAATCTGTTTTTATCCATTTGTCGAAAATATCAATGAAGTGCACATTATTTTTCGCGCAAGCCGCCTTTATTATTTCGTTGTATTTTTCGAGGCGCGCGTTTTTATACGACACCTCAGCATCCCAGAAAACCGGATTTGTCCGCGATTCATCAACAGGTGCCGGAAGCACGCAAATTATGCTGTCCGAATATTTTCGCGCAAGTGCGATTAGCTTATTGATATTTTTTATGAATTTGATGGGTGCAGTCCACGAAACACCTTTTCGGTCTTTGATGGTGTCGTTTGCCCCAACTGCAAAAATAATAATAATTTTTTCATTTTTGCCAATGCGCTGTTTTGCCTCAAACTCAAATCGTTTCAGAAGGCTTCCTGTTGTAGTTCCGGAAATGCTGAGGTTATATAATGCGCAATAAAATTCTTGATTGGTGTCAATTACTTTTTTAGTCAGCTCTTTTCGGATGCGCTCAACCCAACCGCCTTCATAATCCCATGCGCCATAAGCGTCGCTGTCGCCGAAAATAAGTATTTTGATGTCTTGCGCCATATAATTCGCCAAAAATTGCATTAAAACATAAACCTATAATGCATTAACGTTTCATCTGTTCTTCAAAACGCTCCTTTCCCAAAAGTTCCTTGCAGAAATCAAGCGAAACAGTGAGGCGCGAATTAGAAACAGACACAGCAGTCTTTGTGTAAAAAGGCACGCCTTTCAGCATGCATTTTATTTTTTTGAGGTATTGTGCACCCATTTCCGAGGTTGTCATTTTTTCTTTTGCAGCAAAAAGCGCAGCACGTGCGCACCCGGCATAGCCAAGTGTGTCGTACAAATCTGCATCATAAACTATTTTTGCTTCAAGAGTTTGCGGAATGGTTTTTCCGCCTTCGGTATGATGTGTTTCTATCGCATGCATTATTTTTGCTATTTCCTCGTCTTTGTAATAGAAATCCGGAAGGATTTTTTTTGAAAGCGCGGCGCTGTCTATCGCATGGCTATTATGCTTTGCTTTGTGATGGTGCGTTTTTGAAGTTTTTTTGCTCGGTTCATTTTCGCCAAAAAAAGTCTGCGGCCGTACAATATCGTGCAAAAGAAGCGCAGGTTCAAGTATTTCAAGGTCTGCTTTTTCAGTTTCACCAAGATGCATTCCGATTTTCCAGACGCGCAGGACGTGATCGAGGTCGTGCGCAGAGTCCTGAACTTTGGAGTTTGACAAAACCATAGTGACGAATTCGTGAAGCGCTTTTACGCGCGCGGAGTTTGCAGATTTTGTATCCATATCACTATATATGTCGTCCGACATTTAATATAGTTTTCTCCGCAAGATAGTTTCCAAGAATATGAATTCCGACAGGCATTCCTTTTGAAGTTCCGCATGGAGCAGACAGCATCGGAATTCCTGCTAAATTCGGCGAGCCTGTTAGGATGTCGGCATAATAATGCTCGATAGGCGTCAATTTTTCAATTTCAGAGAATTTCGGCGCGATAAACGGCATTGTCGGCGAGACAAGAATATCATACTTTTTAAACGCCTGCTTGTAGTCATTAATGATCAATTGCCTTACTTTCATTGCCTTCAGATAATATTTGTCGCGGTATCCGGCCATTCGCGCGTAAGTTCCAAGGATTATTCTTCGCTTTGCCTCTTCACCAAGGTATTTTCCGCGCACTTTTGAGAAATATTCATTGAATTCGCCTTCAAGCGGAAGCGTTGCGCCGTATCTTATCCCGCAGAATTTTGCAAGATTTGTGGACGCTTCTGCCATTGCGATGATATAATATGCAGGAATCGAAAATTCAGTATTTGGAAGCGAACATTCCTCGACTTTCGCACCTTCGCTTTCAAGCGTTTTTATCTGCGTCCAGACAACCTTTTTTATGTCCTCGTTTATTTCGCTTCCGAAGAATTCACGCGGAACGCCAATTATTATTTTTCTCAAATCGGTTTTCAGAGAATAATCATCTCGCTTCGTTTCGCTTGCTCCAAGCTTTTCAGATTTCATCTGAAAATCATCTACTTTTTCTGCAAGCGATGTCGAATCTTTTGCATCGTGCCCAGCAATTACCGAAAGCCCAAGAGCAATATCATCGACTTTTTTTGCCATGACGCCTATTTTGTCAAGGCTCGATGCATAATCTATGAGGCCGTATCTGGAAACTCTTCCATATGTCGGCGTGAGGCCGTAAACTCCGCAGAATGCCGCCGGAGCAGAAATAGAGCCTCCCGTTGATTCTGCAATTGCGATGTGAGGAAACTCAAGCGCAGCAGTAATTCCGCCGGCACCTCCTGATGAACCTCCGCAAGAACGCTGAATATCAATAGGATTTTTCGGGATTCCGTATGCTGAATTTACAGAGAATGTGCCGAATCCGAATTCATCCTGCACGGTTTTTCCGATAATTACGCCGCCCTCTTTTTTCGCGCGCTCTATGCACGTTGCATCAAAAGGAGGCACGTAGCTTTCAAGAATTTTTGAGCCCGCTGTTGTTCTAATTCCTTTGGTGCATATATTGTCCTTAACTGAAATCGGGATGTTAGTAAGCGCACCCTTGGGCAGTTTTTTCAATTGTTCCATTGCAGAATCTTGCGAAATCGTGACAAAATAGTTGTATTTTTTCTGGAGCTTTTCAATTTCAGAAAAAAACGCGCCATAAAAATTAAGGGTATCGATGTTTCCTTTTTTTGATTCTGAGATAAAATCAGAAACCGACATTCCGGAATATTTTTTGCTCATAATTGAAATTAGTATCGAAACCTTTAAAAAGAATCGTAGGGGATAATATCTCAGTGATTAAAAATCCTTGCGCTGAGGCTTAAGGTTTTTTAATATGGTGAGTATGAGGTAGATAAAAAATGGTTGACATGACTCCGGAAATGATGGGATATGACCGCACGATTGTTGTTTTCTCGCCAGATGGCAGATTATTTCAAGTAGAATACGCAAGGGAAGCAGTAAAAAGAGCGCCTCCGGCTATCGGGGTGACCTTTAAGGATGGTGTGGCATTTGTTTCAAGAAAAAGGGAATCCAAGCTTGTCAGACCGGGGGAAAAAATCTACAAGCTTGATGATCACATCGCAACTGCAAGTTCGGGTCTTGTGGCTGATGCGCGAGTTCTTGTTGATGTCGCAAGAGTCAGGGCGCAGCAAAACAAACTGATTTATGACGAGCCTGTTTCAGTGACTTCAATGGCAAAATTCATCGCGGACAAGCAGCAGCTTTACACACAATATGCAGGAGTCAGGCCTTACGGAGTTTCATTTTTAATCGGCGGAGTAAATGACGAGTCCAGGCTCTTTGAAACAGACCCTTCAGGAATAATGCTTGAAGTAAAGGCTCGCGCAATCGGAAAATCCGCTGACAAGATAAACGAATTCTTTGAAAAAAATTGGAAGCCGCAGATGAATACAAAAGACGCGCTGCAGTTTGCAATTGACGGCCTTAAGAAAGAGGGAAAAGTGGAAGAAGACGACATGACTGTTGTTGTAATAACAAAAGCAGAGGACTTCAAGGAGCTTTCGGCAGATGATTTGAAGAAGATGGGTGTGAAGATTTAGTTGATCCGCACAATATCTTTAAACCCGCAATATGAAATGCATTTATAAATATTACTGCGTAGTAGTCTGATTAGTGTTGTCATGGCTAATATACCGCAAGAATTAAAATTTGGTGGACTGCACCCCTAAAAGTGGACAATTAGTTAAGCTTCATACAGAACACTTAAAGGGGTGCAAAAATGAAGCTGAGGAGAAAATTTACAAAGGAATTCAAACTATCCGTTGTGCGCGAATTGGAAGCCACATCGCTGGCTGAAGTGTGCAGGGCGCACAGTGTCAGCCCGTCTGTCTTAA
>JAHILE010000012.1 GCA_018897155.1 Nanoarchaeota archaeon
CCCACGGAACTTCTGACACAAGCCGTTTCAGGTTTTCTAAAAGTGAAACAGGCTGTTTCACTTTTGAGTATTCATCCACCAATTGCCTCATAAACCAGAGGTTACGTGGCGACCAGCTTACACCTTCGCCAATATATATATATATATTCAAATCTTTGCTTAATTGTTTTACAATTGATTTACCCCAGCCGTATTGTTCTTGCTTTTGTATAATCAATTCGCCAATATTCCAATACAACAGGTTTGAAACGGTTTGAACGGTCTGTACAGCAAGTGCGCGGTGATTTTGCACCATATTCACTATTTCAGCAAGAAACTCCTGATACTCCGGACTTGAGATATTTTCATCAATCTGTTTCATCATTTTCATATCAATACCTTTATCGATTTGAGAATCTCTGCGCTTTCTTTGTCGCGCGCTGCGATTTCGTCCAGAATTTCCTGCGGTTCCCGAAGCGCAGCTTCCTCTTTTTTGTTGGGATTTTTCACAGACAGATCAAAAGTATCTACATTCACATCACCAATATTCACTGTCCATGAATTTGCCGAATCCGCTTTCGTTTTCTGCAATGTAACAAATTCAGCCAGATCATTCTCATTCAATGGATTGGTTTTGCCTAAGTTCCTATCCAGATTTAATTGATAATACCAAACTTTTCGTGTCGGAACGCCTTTTTCAAAGAACAGCACAACTGTTTTTACGCCTGCGCCGAGAAACGTGCCGCCCGGCAAATCCAGAACTGTATGCAAGTTGCAATTCTCAAGCAAGTGTTTTCTTAGCGCTACTGATGCGTTATCTGTGTTTGATAAAAATGTATTTTTTATGACAACGCCGCCTTTGCCGCCGGCTTTCAGTATCTTGATGAAATGCTGCAGGAACAAAAATGCGGTTTCTCCGGTTTTAATCGGGAAGTTTTGCTGAACTTCTGCTCTTTCTTTGCCGCCAAAAGGCGGATTTGCCAAAACAATGTCATATCGGTCTTTTTCTTGAATGTCGGTAATATTTTCTGCCAAAGTATTCGTATGAACTATGTTTGGCGACCCGATTCCGTGAAAAATCATATTCATAATGCCGATAATATATGCAAGCGATTTTTTCTCTTTGCCATAAAATGTGCTTTTCTGCAAGGTTTCCATATCTTTAGTCGTGAGATTTTTGCTGTTTTTCAGATATTCGAACGCTTCGCATAAAAAGCCTGCCGAGCCGACTGCGCCGTCATATATTTTGTTTCCGATAGTCGGCGCCACAACCTTTACAACTGTTTTAATGAGCGGGCGCGGGGTGTAATATTCTCCGCCGTTTCTGCCGGCATTGCCCATATTTTGGATTTTTCCTTCATATAAATGAGACATTTCGTGTTTTTCAGCATTAGAACCAAAACGCAACTCGTCAATTAAATTAATTACCTCGCGTAAATTATAGCCGCTTTGAATTCGATTCTTTAGTTCGCTAAAAATCTCTCCAATTTTGTAGTGGATTGTGTCTGCGCTTTCTGCATTTGCTTTAAATTTTTTGAAGTAAGGGAATAATTCTTGATTAACAAAATCTGTTAAATCGTCTCCAGTGAGTGCTTTATTATCATCTAATTTACCGTCTACGCCTTTAGGCACTGCCCACACACCCCATTGAAACTCAGGTTTAATTATACTCGCATAAGTTTTCCCGGCCAATTCCGCAGAAGTTTGTTTTTCTTTTTCAAGGTCGTCGAGATATTTCAAAAACAGAATCCAAGATGTTTGCTCTACATAATCTAATTCGCTGCTACAGCCGGCATCTTTCCAAAGAACATCATCTATATTTTTAAAAATTTGTTCAAACATTTTATTCTCCTCTATTAATCGCCTTTTGAGCGCTTTTTATCAATATATACTTCCTCGCGCTCTTTTATTAACCTTTATCCGCCAAAGACGCGCCCAAAGTAGGCATTGGACTGCACCCCTAAAAGTGGACAATTAGTTAAGCTTCGTACAGAACACTTAAAGGGGTGCAAAAATGAAGCTGAGGAGAAAATTTACAAAGGAATTCAAACTATCCGTTGTGCGCGAATTGGAAGCCACATCGCTGGCTGAAGTGTGCAGGGCGCACAGTGTCAGCCCGTCTGTCTTAA
>JAHILE010000013.1 GCA_018897155.1 Nanoarchaeota archaeon
AAGGCAGCGCCGCCATACTATGCATACTTCCTTGCTGCGGTTGTATTGATTCTTGCTGCGGCGTATGTTATAAAGAAATATCTGAATGATGATGATGAAGCGCCGCAAAACGAGCAGGTTCCGGAACCAAAAGCAAATTATTCTGTGCCTGCGCGAGTCGCATCCCCGAAAAAGATTGTTTCAGGGGACGCGCGAGATACACAACTTCAAAATCCTGCTGCCAAAAATGACGATCTCGGCGACATTGAAAAAAGGCTTGATGAGATTAAGAAGAAGCTGAAAGAATGAATTATTGTCGTATATACTCGACAATAAATGCAATTAATTGTCTATCAAACCTTTATATAGATACAAAATCAATCTAAAAGCATGATAGATGACTCAATAAGAAGATGGAATGTCTGGTGGGCAAATCCGGATGCTCTACAAAGCATGGCTGGCATAAATAGAGAAATAACCCCGAAAATATCAGAAATGGGCGGCCTGCGCCACATAAAAGACTTGATAGGCGTAAGGAGATCCGGCAAAACTACTGTGATGTATCAAATAATAAAAAATCTGATTGAAGAAGGCGCAAACGCAAAAAATATTACTCTTCTGAATTTCGACGACCCCGAAATAAACTCCTTGCCGCTTAACGAGGTTCTGGACGCTGTTGAAAAAATAAATCCCAACATAGAGTATTTGTTTTTGGACGAAATTCAGCAAAAAGACGGATGGGAGAAATGGGTGCGGGTATTTTACGACACAAATAGGTTCAAGCGCATATTTGTTACCGGTTCCTCGGCATCAATTCTTTCAGAGGATATTGGGCGGGTTCTTACCGGAAGGCATTTGACTTTTGCCGTATTTCCATTTTCCTTCAAGGAATATTTACAATTCTCAGATTGGAAAAATTTTGATCCTGACTTTCTTGAATATAACAAAAATAGGCTGAAGCATCATCTGGAGTCATATATAAACGGAGGAGGATTTCCCGAGACTCTTGGAAAAAATGAATATGAAGCAAAGGCCATTCTAACACATATATACAATGACATTTTGTCAAGAGATATTGTATCAAGGCACAATGTTTCGTTTGAAACTGCGAGGAAAATAAGCTACTTTCTTCTAAGCAATTCTTCCAAAGAATTTTCTTACAGGAAAATCGCCGGCGCCCTTGCCATAAGCGTTGAAACGGCAGAAAAATACGTAAGCTATCTTACAGAATCTTTCATGCTGATTACCCTAAATTGTTTTTCGTTTAAAATTCCGGTCCAGTTCAAGCAGAATAAAAAAGCATATTGTATCGATACGGGCCTGAAAAACGCAGTTTCTTTTAAGATTTCAGAAGACAAAGGAAGGCTGTATGAAAATGCGGTTTTGGCAGAACTAAAAAGAAAAGGCAAAGAAGTCTATTACTGGAAAGATGAGAAAAAAAGAGAAATTGATTTTTTAGTAAAAGAAGGCGAAAAAATAACTGAATTAATTCAAGTATGCTGGAATTTGGGCGACAAAAAAACCAAAGAACGAGAAATAAACGGCTTAATAGAAGGAATGAATCAATTTGGGCTTAAAGGCGGGATAATCATAACGGAAAATTATGAAGGAAAAGAAAATATTGACGGAAATAAAATATTCTTCATACCTTTATGGAAGTGGCTTTTGGTACATCTGATTTGAACTACGTATAAAGACGGCTTGAAAAGATTAGAAAGAAACTAAGGGAATAAAATATCCATACGATAAAAATCATCTTCTATATATACATAAATTCCCAATAATACGTCATGATTCAAAAGAAAAATAAGGAAATTAAACAGGATAAACTGATTCTTTGGTTCAGCGAAATACGAAATACCGACGTCGCTGTTGTTGGCGGAAAAAACGCTTCTCTTGGTGAAATGTACTCAAACCTGACAAAAAAAGGCGTTAATATCCCTAACGGATTTGCAGTTACTGCTCAGGCTTACAAATTATTCCTTAAAGAAAGCGGCATCGAAAAAAGGATGCGCGAAATTCTCTCGGACCTTGATGTCGGAAATCTAAAAAATCTCCAAGCGCGCGGAAAAAAGGTGCGAAAAACAATACTTGCAGCAGAATTTCCGGCAGAACTGAAAAAAGAAATAGCTGCATCATACAAAACGCTCTGTAAAGAATACGGACCCAACACTGATGTTGCAGTGCGCTCATCAGCTACAGCAGAAGACCTTCCGGACGCAAGCTTTGCAGGCCAGCAGGAAACTTACCTCAATATCCATGGCGTGGATGCTCTTCTTATCGCAGCAAAAAAATGCTTCTCATCGCTTTTCACAGACCGCGCGATATCCTACCGCCATACAAAAAAATTCGGCCAGTTCGCAGTATATCTTTCAATAGGCGTGCAGAAAATGGTGCGCTCTGACCTTGCATGCTCGGGCGTAATGTTTACAATAGATACTGAAAGCGGATTCCGCGATGTGGCACTTGTCACAGGCTCATACGGCCTTGGAGAAAACATTGTGCAGGGGCGAGTGGATCCCGACCAGTTCTATGTGCACAAGCCAACGCTAAGACTTGGCAAAAAGCCGATAATTTCGCGCGTGATTGGAAGCAAGGATGTGCGCATGATATATTCAAACAACAAGTCAAAGCCCACAGTAAATGTAAAAACATCTTTGCAAGATGCCGGAAAATTCTGCATAACAAACTCGGAAGTCCTGAATCTTGCGAAATGGGGCTGTATAATCGAGGACCACTACAAAAAGCCTATGGATATAGAATGGGCAAAAGACGGAAGAACCGGGAAGATCTTCATTGTTCAGGCAAGGCCGGAAACAGTTCAATCACGGCGCGATGTAAATGTTCTTGAGAAGTATTCGCTCCTCCAGAAAGGAAAGATTCTTATCACCGGTTTAAGCGTAGGCGAAAAAATCGGCGCTGGAAAAGCAGGTGTGATTAAGGATGTCAAGAACATCAACCAGTTCAAAAAAGGCGATGTCCTTGTGACTGAAATGACAGACCCTGACTGGGAGCCAATAATGAGAATGTCTTCTGCAATTGTAACTGAAAAAGGCGGAAGGACATGCCATGCAGCAATAATTTCAAGAGAGCTTGGAATACCGTGCGTTGTCGGAACAGGCAACTGCACAAAAGTTCTTAAAAGCGGCAAAATGATAACAGTCTCATGCGCAGAAGGCGAAGCCGGGTATGTGTATGAAGGCGCGCTTAAATTCAATGTGAAGAAAACCAACTTGAAAAATCTGCCTGAGCTGAAAACAAAAATTATGCTAAATGTCGGAAATCCCGAGCAGGCATTTGACGATTCGTTCATCCCAAACGACGGAGTGGGGCTTGCGCGCGAAGAATTCATAATCATGTCGTACATAAAGGTGCATCCGCTTGCGCTTCTTAATTACAGATCATCTCGTTCCACTCGAAGCTTTTTGACCAAAGGTCAAAAATCCCTTGACGCAAAACTGAAAAAGGAAATAGATGACCTTACAAAAGGATATACTGACAAGGCGAAGTTCTTCGTGGATAAACTTGCAGAAGGCATTGGAACAATAGGTGCGGCATTCTATCCCAAAGACGTCATTGTTAGATTATCTGATTTCAAGACAAACGAATATGCAAATCTTGTCGGTGGCAGCGCGTATGAGCCAAAGGAAGAGAATCCGATGATAGGCTGGCGCGGCGCATCAAGATATTATGATGACAAGTACAAGGCTGCGTTTGCGCTTGAATGCAAGGCGCTGAAGAAGGTGCGCGATGAATTCGGGCTGAATAATGTCAAAATAATGATTCCATTCTGCAGGACTCCTGAGGAAGGTAAAAAAGTCATTGCGGAAATGGGAAAAAACGGCCTTAAGCAGCATGAAAACGGGCTTGAAATATATGTCATGTGCGAAATACCGTCAAATGTTATACTTGCAGACAAGTTCTCTGAAATTTTTGACGGATTTTCTATCGGAAGCAATGATTTAACTCAGCTGACTTTAGGAATTGACCGCGATTCGGGAATTGTAACGCATATCGCAAACGAGAAAAACGAGGCTGTAAAAAGAATGATATGCGCGGTGATAAAAGTTGCCAAGCAATATAAAAGAAAAATCGGCATTTGCGGGCAGGCGCCAAGCGATTTTCCGGATTTCGCGGAATTCTTGATTGAACAGGGCATCGACTCAATATCACTGAATCCTGACAGCGTAATAAAGACGCGCATGATGCTTGGGGAAATGCAGAAGACACGGAATGGCGCGCTGGTTAAGAAGGTTTGCAGTTGATGCATATTGAATAACGCCGATGCCTAATATGCAATGGCACATTTCATGAAAGAGAAATGGCTTTAAAATGTGAGGGGCGGCTAATGAAATGCAGGAGATTGGAACTAGGGGATATGGCGTATGGTGTCATTATAGAGGATGAAGGAAAGAGACTTATAGCGAACTGTATGGGATTCAGGGAATGGTGGAACCCAAAGACAAATAAAATTATGCATGGACTGATGCCGCGTGATGAAGATATAGGATATATAAAAAAGGCATATGATTATGGAATATCAGAGATAAAAGAAATGGAACAAAAGATTGAAAATGGAGAAGTACCGTTTAAAGTGAATATTATCGAAAGGATAAACATTATGGTTGTGGGTAAAACGATATTACTGAAGATGTTGAATGAAAGAAGGAATTTTTGGGTGGAATGGAAGAAGGACTATGAAGAGAAATTAGGTGGGGGTATAGACACTCCAATTACATTTAAAGTATTTCTCAAGGCGCAAGAAAGATTCAGAAAATCAAAAAACCTCGCGCAACATTAATTAATCTTTGCGCGAAATATAACAAGTGAATTCTATGGCATCTGAAAATATTTTCGAAAAAGCATTCCAACGCCTTGAAAAGGCGATGAAATACGTCGAAATCAGCGACGATGCGCGCGCAATTCTGTCCGCGCCAAAAGAAACCTTATCATTCTCAATACCGGTTCGCATGGATTCCGGAAAAATTCAGGTATTCAACGGATACAGAGTTCATTACAATGACGCGCGAGGCCCTTACAAAGGCGGAATACGATACCATCCGAATGTTTCGCTTGATGAAGTCATTGCGCTTTCTTTCTGGATGGCATTCAAATGCGCTGTTGCAGACATTCCTTACGGCGGCGCCAAAGGCGGCGTAGTTATAGACCCGAAAAAGCTTTCGCGGGCAGAGCTTGAGCGCCTGAGCAGAGGGTATATTCGCGGAGTCTATAAATTCATCGGCGTTGATACTGATATTCCCGCGCCCGACGTTTATACCAATGCAGAAATCATGGGCTGGATGATGGATGAATACGCACAGATATATGGAAAGCAGATTCCGGGAGTCATAACCGGAAAGCCAATCGCTCTTGGCGGCTCACTCGGACGCGACGATGCAACAGCAAGAGGCGGATTCATAGTTATGAAAGAACTTGCGACAATTCTTAAAATGGAGCCAAAGATTACGCGAGTAGCAATACAAGGATTCGGCAATGCAGGAGCTCATTTGGCGCGCCTTATGCATAATGCCGGATACCTCATTGTTGCAATAAGTGATTCAAAAGGCGGGATCTATAACAAAGAAGGCCTTGACATAACTGTTGTGGAAGCGCATAAAGAAAAAACTGGCAATGTGCAGAACGTTCATGGTGCAAAAAATATCACAAATGAAGAGCTGCTTGAAGTCGAATGCGAAATACTTGCCCCTTCTGCACTTGAAAATCAATTGACTAAAAACAATGCTGCAAAAGTAAAAGCAAAAGTAGTGCTTGAGCTTGCAAACGGACCCACAACTCCTGAAGCTGACGAAATACTTACGAAAAAAGGCGTTTTGGTTGTTCCCGACATTCTTGCAAATGCAGGCGGTGTAACTGTAAGCTATTTCGAATGGGTGCAGAACCGCGAAGGATATTACTGGACACTTCCCGAAGTGCATGAGCGCCTTGCAAAGAAAATGACGTCTGCATTTCACGGGATTTATGAGCTATCCGCGCGCGAAAAAATCGACATGAGAACTGCGGCGTATGTTATCGGGTTGCAGCGGCTTGTAAAGGCGATTGATGCGAGGATTTAATTATGTTTCTTTTGATTAATTTCAATTGCTGGACGAAGTTTAACTGAAATTACCCGTAAAATAGCGGCGAACTGAAGAATGATCCCGATAAACATTATCAAAAGCCCGTTTGCCATTGTAAATATTGGGGTGAAACACAATTGAATTACATTAATTGGTGGTGGCAATGCAAATGGAAGTTCACTCATACTATTATTATGATATTGTCTCATATGATTATAAATCGCTCTATTCACAAACTCCCGTGACTGATTGAATATGTACCTCATATCTGAATTAGGAATCGCATTTTCAGCAATACATGAAACATCATATAGTTTTGGTGCTGTTGCACAATTCGCAGAGCACATACACCTTAGCGTTATCTGCAAAGCTAAAACCGAGTCATTCAAAATTCTTGCGTTCAACGCTAAGATTTGAGCAAGAATTTTGGCATATATAAATCTTATGCAGCGGCACCTATAGTTTTGGATAAACAAAAAAATCATACCCTCCTTTCAACATCAGAACGGTTCCAGAAAGATACAGCAAAAATATGAAAATCATTGAAAATCTGCTAGAGAATTTATTGTTTTTAAAAGAACGCTTTTTTGGATGTTTCATAGCGTTATTTGTATATTTGCGTATATAAAGATTCTAGTAATGCATAATAATTATTTCTTCGCTTGCGCCTCTGCCACATTATTTCGTTTCCGCATCATCAACCGGAAACGAATTTAATCCGTCTGCAGTAAGATATATTATTAGCGCGTCCTCAACAGCGGTTTTCAAATCCCTACTTGAGATATAAACCTCGTTGGTTTCTGCATCCTGCTCAATGTTCAATGACTGGACTATTTTATATATCTCCCGGTATGCAGGATCCACAGATTCTTTATGAAGTGCCTTAACAATCATGGCTTTTTGAAAAAGGCGATGCGGCTCTCCTGTTTGTGTATCAATCATTCTATACGAATCAAAAACCATATAGCCATTGCCGGTTTTTTCGTAATAAAAATGCATATCATGAAATCCCTTGGCCACGAGCTTTGACCGCAGCTCGACAAACAAAACAGCAGCGCTCTTTAAATCCTCCCTGACTTTCTCGATAATCGGAATGACTATCGTTCCCATAATCGCATTATACACAACAGGATTTAAGACAAGGCTCTGCCGTATTTTGTCAGAAAGGCATTTTATGCGGATTAGATGGCCTTCTTCTGTAAAAGAAATAAGATTTGGAGCTTCAAAATGCCCTGGGTCCGGCACAAATTTATATGTACCTTGAGCGAAAAATTCAGGAAAGGTGAGGCGCACACCATATCTTTCAAAGCCTTCGGTCGACCTGTTAATCTCGCTCATTTCCATGCACCAGTTATATATTTGTAGCTTATGATTATATATTGTTTTTAAGCCGCGTATTTGTTTCAATAATCGCCCAGTAATTATTTCCTTCCCGCCACGCTTTATTTACTTTCAATTCAGCTTTTTTCGCAAGCATTTCCAGCTCAGCCTTGCGAAAGAGATGATAAAACCGCGGATGTTTTGAGGGTTTGGAGCCCTCAAAAGCTTCGAGTGAAGCGTTAGCGGAACGAGATGATTCATTATTCCAGCCCAGCTGGATATCCGGGCTTTTTCTTTTTTTGAATTTTTCCTGCTCAAACGCCCAGACAGAAACAAAGAGTTCTGATTTTGAAGCGCGCGCAATTTCTTTCAATGCCAAAATCCGCTCTTTTTCTGCCTTAAAATGATGAACTACTGCAATGCATATCGAATTATCGAATGCGTTTTCTTTAAATGGAAGCGCAAGCACGTTTCCAAGAACCCAAGGCACGCCTGTCTTTTTCTTTGCGATTTTCAACATATTTTTTGAAATATCGATACCAACTGCATCTAATCCGCGCTTTTTTGCCTCGATGATGTGCCTGCCATTTCCGCAGCCGATATCAAGAACAAAACTCTGCTTCGGCAGCTTTTCAAGAAAATCAGAGACCTCTTTCCAAGGAACTTGGCGCGTTTTCGAAAACTCTTCCGCAAATTTGTCGTAGTCCGCTTTCACTGCATTGGGCATAAGTTATTATTCTTTAGAATAGATATATAATGCATGAACTGCGAAATCTGCGACAAGCGCGCCTCAAACATTGTGAAAATCAGGCTTGAAGGCGCCGTTATGAATGTCTGCGAATCATGCGCGAAACTGGGCGAACGCATTATAACACCCCCTGTTTTTGCTCCGAGGCACGAAAAAGTGATTGACTTCTCAAAAGAGGATATTGTTGAAAATTACGCATCGCTTGTGAAAAATGCGCGCGAAAGAAAGGGCTGGACGCAAGAACATCTGGCGCGCGAAATTCAGGAAAAAGAGTTTCTGATACCTCGGATAGAACAAGGGCGTATGCAACCGACAATATTCTTGGCGAAAAAACTGCAGCACGCGCTTGGAATACAACTGATTGCAATGGTTGCGCAAGGGAAAGTTGAACTTGAGAAATTGCAAAGCTCGGGATTTACGCTTGGAGATCTGATTAAAGTGAAGAAAAAGTGAATGGGAGCTTATGAACAAAAAAATCATTGTAATTGGGATACTGCTTCTGATACTTCTGTCATTTGCATTTATCGGACATAAAAATGCGCGGAATGCGCCGGGTGACGAACAACAAACTCCATGCGCTTCCGCACCTACCGAATACATGTCTCTATGCGAACAAAAAGTTGCGTGGCTTGATCAAAAACTTGTGGAGTGGAAGCCCGTTGAATACAAAGCGATGGATTTCGATGTATATCATGTATATGCAAGTGATAACATGTTTGTAAAAACAAATTCAGACATAGACGCTAAAATGCTCGATGCCATTTTAGAAGTGGATCCGGATACGGTTTTATTATATATCCGTCCCAAAGAATATTTTTCTCAAAAAGAAAGATACGATAAACTTATAAATAAAATACGCGATAGCGGGAAAAAGTTGTTTATCGGCGCCCGCTTCGACGATATAGAGATGAATTTTAACAGCTATGACAAAGCATTGAGCGATTATACGAAAAATATCATAGCTTTGATAAAACCTGATTATTATGGCATTGTTATTGAGCCGGAGACGATGGAAATCAAATATAATTTTGACGCGAGCGATGCAGACTGGAAAGGGTTAGTTGGAAGAATTGCAGGGTTATCCAAGCAATTAAGCCCAAATACAAAAACTGCTGTGGCGGGGCATAAAGAAGAGCTTAGTTTTTTGCGGATAGTTTCCGATATCAAAGATTTGGATATTGTCGGATTTGATATTTATGGCATGGAAGGAATTTATTCAGAATACTCCGGTTATTTGGGAAAAGGCGATGTGGTTGGAAGCGCAATAGATTATGCTAATTCAAAAGGAAAGGAAACATGGATTTTGGAAACATGGACATCGGCGATGATTACTTCTCAACAAACTGCCATAAGTGTTAAAGAATTTATGAAACCGATTGATGCCAAATGGTTGCGGCTTATGATTTATTACGCGCAAATGCATAATATGAAAGCCATCGCGCCGTTTTATACGGGGAAATTTGTTTATTATGGAAGCGATCAAAATGAATTTGTCTCGGCGTTAAACAATAAGCAAAGAACGCCGGCATTTTATGCCTATAAGTCGGTTATTGAAGAAATAAGAAATAAAAAGCAATCCGAAGCAAAGGACGGGGCAAATAGTATCGTCAATATCAATAAAGATGAAAGTATGCCGGATAGCAATAAGAAAGTAAATGATTGGATTGGGGAAGGCGCTATTTATGAAGTAAATATAGCCAGTTTCAGCACGAAAAAAACTTATTCGGAATTGACCGGTTTTATTCCCAAATTAAAATCGCTCGGGATTAAAACAATATATCTTTTGCCTATATGGAACTCAATCGAAACGCAAAAAAATAAAACATCGGGATACAGCCTCATAAATAGCGAGCTAAATCCCAATTATGGAACAGAAGAAGAGTTAAAACAATTAGTTGATACGGTTCATGCAAACGATATGAAAATACTTTTTGATCTGGTTATATCCTATCGGCCCGACACAAGCGTTGAATACAAAAATTCTCCTGAAATGTTTCTCCACAATAAAAATGATGGCTCTATATATAAGTGGAGGTGGGAATATTCA
>JAHILE010000014.1 GCA_018897155.1 Nanoarchaeota archaeon
AGCTGAAACGCCAACTGAAGCGTTTATACGAAAAATGCGGCCTGAAGTCTGGTTTGAGTCCGCTAAAGATTGGTTTTGAGGCGAAATTATGTGCGCGAAATATATATCAAAGAAGATGGAAATGATTACGGGATATCACAATTTAAATACGGTGTGATGAAAATGAACCCGACTAGAATCACGGATGAAAAAATACTTGAGGCACTCATCGGCTGCAAGCAACCTGCATCTTTTGAAAATATTGCCGCTTATTTGGGGTGTGTGAATAGCACAAATAATGGCAACTGCAAGTACACTAGCGATGCGCTTAAAATAATTCCCATATTGCGCGACTTAATCGAAAGAAAACTTGTAAATCCCATAAAAACATTTGATGCGGAAAATTTTTATGCGACTCGAGAAATACGGTATGCCGCCTCCAAAAAAGGACAGGATGTTTTAAAAGAATTCAATTATATATTCAGCTAATTGTATGAAAGGAATTTACTGTCTGGTTATCCGCCTCGAAAAAGATGCGCGCATCAGAATCGGCTCTTTAGGAGAGTTGTTTTTTGAAAAAGGCAGCTATGTCTATGTCGGCTCTGCAATGAACGGGCTTGAAAACCGCATTGCGCGCCACTTGAGATATGAGAAAAAACTGCATTGGCATATAGATTACATGCTTTCAAATAAATGCGCGCGAATCACGCAAGTTCTTGCAAAAGAAGCCGGAAAAAGTCATGAAAATCCTTATGCATGCCCCACCTTAAAGGGTGGTGCTTGTCCGGATTTTCAAGCCGTTTCAAAGTTTCGCTCCGCGCTAAAGCGCGTAGCTTCAACGTTTGAAAGCGAAGAGTGCGCGACTGCGGAAAAAATCGCGCGCATTGGAAATTGTGTTGAAGATTTCGAATGCAGCGACTGCAAATGCATTAGCCACCTATTTAAAATCAAAGGTAAGATAACACTTCCGGGATTCACTGTTTTTTCCCGCAAACATCGCATTTAGAATTCCTTTTTACATCAAGAACATCGAAACGATTCTCTAACAAGTCTGCATAAAACAACTTTCCTGCAAGCGTTTTTCCGAATCCGCAGATTATCTTCAGCGCTTCGTTTGCTTCAATTGTCGCTATAAGTCCTGTTGCTGTCGGAATCACCCCGAGCCGGCCGCAATCCATTTCAAGCCCTGACACGCGCTGGAAAACGCATTTGAGGCATGCTGTTTTCCCGGGAAGCACAGCCAGTGCCATGCCTTTGTCGCGCACAGATGCGCCGTAAATATAAGGAATTTTGTTCTTTACAGCAAACGCATTGATTATCATTCGCGCCTCCATATTGTCAGTTCCGTCAAGAATAATGTCAACGCCAGAAAGCAGTTTTTTCGCGGTTTTTTCATCCAAATCATCGCATATAGCGTCTATTTTAATGCCGGAATTTATCGCCGAAAGCCGCTTTTTTGATACAAATGATTTTGTCGCACCGATATCAGACTCATCAAAAAGCACCTGCCTTTGCAGATTGTCCGGCTCGACAATATCGCGGTCAATCATGCGCAAATATCCGACTCCTGCACGCGCCAAAATCATCGCAGCCACAGAACCAAGTCCTCCAAGACCGATAATTGCAACTTTCGCGCGCGACAACTTCTTCTGCCCTAATTTGCCTATTGTATCAAATGCAATCTGGCGAGAGTAGCGAACCGCACGTTCTGGAGAAATCATAGAACTAATTGCGCTTGAAAGAATAAAAAGAATCGAAATATACATTAACATTACTTCTTCAGCGCCTTATCAATCTGCTTTTTGAAGTCTTCCTTAGGCATTGCTCCGACAATACGCGCCTTTTCCGCGCCGTCCATGAAAAGAACAAATGATGGTATGCTCATTATTTCGTATTTTCCTGCAATTTCCGGCGCTTCCTCAGTATCAAGCTTTGCAAATTTCAACTTGCCTGCGTACGATTTGTCACCTGAAAGCTCCTCGAAAATAGGGCTCATCATCCTGCATGGCGGGCACCAGTTCGCCCAGAAATCTACAATTACCGGAATCTTGCTTTTAATGACTTCGGCTTCAAAATTACCACAGGTTAAATGAATTAGCGCCATACCTAATTTTGCGCTTTAAGATTTATATGTTTGAATTGCATTTTCAGTTTGGGTCGAATGTTCAAAAAGAAAATATAGAAATTGCCGGTGCGCTCACTTTAGGCAATTTCTTTAATTCATGCCACAATAGAAACCAACGTCGGTGCAATATGATAAAAAACAAAGTAATTGAAAGCTATATGTGTCGCATCAAAAACTAGGGTCTTTATCGCGCTGTGCCCTGAAGAAATATAAATTACTGAAATTATGGCGTCGTAAAGCACTGTAAAAATGACACCCCATAGCGCTATATTTGCTATTGTCAATGTTCCTGCAAGAAATCCGATAACCATTATTGTAATAAATGCAGGCCACATCTTTCCATGGTCTTCCTGTGTCAGGAGTGTGCTTAAAACAAGCGAAACAAAACCGACAATCAATCCGGCGGCGGCGCCATATGTGACTCCTGAAACTACTGTCGCAAGCATAACCAGTTCAATTCCAAACTCAAACGGAAAAAAGCGCTGCCATACCCTCGAAATCGCGCCCATGAATATCAGCGACAAAAGGACAATACCCGCTTTCATATAAGTGTAAAAGAAAAACGCGGACAAAATTAAAAGAATCGCGCCAATTGCAATTACAACTCTTCTGTGCTTCTTAAAGTCAAGTTTTATCAGCTCAAGAACGCTTTTTTCATGACGCGAGCCGCTGCAGGCAGGATTATTTGAAGAAACGCGATTTTCCGCATTTACGATATCTCGGGCAGGACTATTTAAGGTGACTCGATTTTCAGCATTTACTTTTTCAGCAATTATATTCTCATCAGTTACAGAAACTGTTTTTTGCGCGCCTGAAAAAACTCCTGCAACCGAAAGAACGAGCCCTGAAACGCTGAATAACTGCATAGAGGATTTATCTTTTTTAATAATCCCTCCTTCTCTTAAAGTCATACAGGCATTTAATTGATTTCAAAAGGTTTAAAGTATTTAAGGTGCGTTTCTCATATAATTCGGCAATTGACGTGCATAAAAGCGCAATATGACAAAAAAACGCTATATCCTATTAATACTATATTTGGCATCAGTCCGCCCATCGCTCATCACATTTTGTCAGTGTAGGTCAGTATCATCATTTGCCTGATTATGTTTGTCTGCCGAGATATTTAAAACTCAACTCATGACAATTCCATTATAAACCTTCCCCTCCAAATATGCAGATAGTGATATTATGAAGCTTACGCGAATAAACGATTTCTCCTACATGGTTGAAAAAGAGGGCAAAATGAATGTTCCTGCAGTGATTTTTGCATCAGACACATTGATGGAAAAAATCAAGCTCGACAACACGTTGCGCCAGGCAATGAATGTCGCTTGCCTTCCCGGAATCCAGAAGCACTCTCTAACAATGCCTGATGCACACGAAGGCTATGGATTTCCGATAGGCGGAGTTGCTGCATTCGACGAAAAGGAAGGCGGCATCATTTCTCCGGGCGGAATCGGTTACGACATCAACTGCGGCGTGCGGCTTGTTTCAACAAACATGACGCGCGAATCTGCAAAATCAAAAATAAGCGATCTTCTGAATCTTGTCCAGAAAAACGTTCCTGCCGGCGTCGGAAGCTCCGGGAAAATAAGGGCCACGCGCGAGGAATTAAACGACGTGCTTTTCAAAGGCGCACGATGGGCAATCGAGCACGGCTACGGCTGGAAAGAAGACTTGGAACGCCATGAAGAGAACGGCGAGATGAAAGTATCCGAGCACTACATCACAGCAGACGCGATAAAAAGAGGCATGCCTCAGCTCGGTTCTTTAGGCTCCGGAAATCATTTTCTTGAACTGCAGTATGTCGAGGAAATTTATAACGAAAAAGCAGCAAAGGCTTTCGGCGTTTCAAAAAACCAGTTGTGCGTAATGATTCATTGCGGCTCAAGAGGCCTTGGGCACCAAATATGCTCGGACTACCTTCGCGAAATGGAAAAAAGCTTCGGCCAGGATATTTCAAAACTGCCTGACAGGGAATTGATTTACGCGCCCCTTGATTCTGAACTCGGGAAAAAATACTATAACGCCATGTCTGCAGCAGCCAATTTCGCATGGGCAAACAGGCAGATGATAATGCATTGGGTACGCGAAAGCTTTGCAGGAATACTCAAATCAACGCCAGAAGACCTTGAAATGAAGCTGGTGTATGATGTGGCCCACAATATCGCGAAATTCGAAGAGCATGAAATCGACGGAAAGAAAAAAACATTATGCATACATAGAAAAGGCGCGACACGAAGCTTTGGCCCGGGAAGAATCGAAATTCCTGCGATATATCGAAAAATCGGGCAGCCAGTGATTATTCCGGGCTCAATGGGAACTTCATCTTATCTTCTTTCAGGAACAACGCAAGCTGAGCACGTAACTTTTGGCTCGACAGCGCACGGAGCAGGGCGCGTAATGTCAAGAGGCGATGCGCTTCGGAGATTCCGAGGCGAAGATGTGCGAGACAATCTCCTAAAACAGAATATTCAATTGCGCGCAAGCGGCGGATGGAAAGGCATTGCTGAAGAAGCGCCAGAAGTCTACAAAGATATTGACGAAGTGGTACGAGTTTCAAATGTTGCAGGCATAGGAACGCTTGTCGCAAAACTGAAACCAATGGGAGTTATCAAAGGTTAATTAAAGTCAATCAAAGGTTTGTCCATGTTCACAATAATAACCGGCGCGCAATTTGGAGACGAAGGCAAAGGTAAAATCGTGGATATGCTTGCTTCCGAATACGACATTATCGCCCGATTTCAGGGCGGCGACAATGCCGGACATACTGTTGTCACAGATGGAAAAACATACAAGCTGCACCTAATCCCTTCTGGAGTTCTGTATGACAAACGTCTTCTGATAGGTCCCGGCACTGTAATGAACCCCATAACATTGATGGATGAAATCAATATGCTCGCAGAATGCGGCATAGATGCGCCACCAACAAAACTTGGCATTGATGCAAAGACGAGCATCATAATGCCGTATCATGTGGCGCTTGACACCCTAAAAGAAGAAAGGCGTAAAGATAAAATCGGTACCACAGGAAGAGGAATCGGGTATGCGTATCGAGATAAAGTAAGTCGCGATGAAATAATTTTCGCTGACTTGATAAATAACACTCGCTTCACAGAACGTTTTGAGGAATTGCTCCCGCAAAAAGAGTTTGAAATAGAATTGCTTGGCGGAGATCCAAAACTCGCAAGCAAAGGAAAAGAGGACTATATACAACTCGGAGAAATGCTAGACCCATACATAACGGACGTATCAAAAGAAATAAATTTTGCATTGAAAGACAATAAAAAAGTTCTTGCAGAAGGCGCGCAGGGAACGCATCTTGACAATATTCACGGCACGCAGAAATACGTAACTTCATCCAGTACAATCGCTGGGTCTGCATGTGCTTCACTTGGCGTAGGTCCAAAAAAAGTTGATGAAGTGATAGGAGTTATCAAAGCATATATCACGCGTGTTGGAGAAGGACCGCTGCCCACTGAACAGAAAAATGAAATAGGCGAATATCTGCGCGAAGAAGGCAGAGAATTCGGCACAACTACTGGAAGGCCGAGACGATGCGGATGGTTTGACATGCCGATTGCAAAAAAAGCCATCAATCTCAATGGATATACGTCTATGGCGCTCACAAAGCTTGATGTACTTTCAGGGCTTGATCCGGTAAAACTTTGCATAGGGTATGAACTGGATGGAAATAAACTCGATTATATGCCGGAGCTTTCACATGATGTCGCAAAATGCAAACCCAGTTATGTTGATATCCCTGGATGGAATGATGATGTCTCAAATATTGCTAATTTTACAGACATTCCAGAAAATGTAAAACACTATGTGCAAGAGCTTGAAAATATGATGGGTGTCAAAATAAAATATGTTTCTGTAGGGCCTGGAAGAGAACAGACACTATCTCTATAGGTATCGAAGCGATCGTCAAGTAATGTGTGTTAGGGGATGACGCCAATATATGTGATCGAATAATCACGAGCGGGCACATGTTTGTACAAATACGCCTCAGCTTCAAGAGATATACTCGATTTTTTATCTTTGATTGCCATATCTGCAATCAATCCGCCATATTTTTTGCTGTTTTCTTCAGAAATACTTTCGGCAGCAAAAGTAGACGTATCCCTAATCCCTCTTTTAACAAGCTTTTGTGATGCCGAAGCATCCACAACCGATGGTGTTTTTTTACGGTTTACGACAAGAACAAGATCATCAAACTTCAAGCCGGATTTGTATGCTTGATAGACTGCTTCTGCATCAAACTCGCTTTTTGCATTATCAAAAGTCGAAGACTCTTTTTCAATATGTTTGTAATTTACAAGTTGGTAATACGTACCACCCCGTAACATTTCATGACAATAATCTGGCAGCACGCGATTTAAATTCAGATAACTCATAGGAACTTGATAATTAGTGAACTTATACGCAATATCTTCATGCAGATTTTTTCCAAATTCGGAAGCCTTATTTTTTAGTCCATCAAAAATAATTTTACGTAAACTACCGCGCCATAAATGGCGCGGCGTTTCATGCATGACTTACGCCGCAAACTGAATCAGCTTACTTTGTGCGCCGAAATTCGGCTTTGTAGATAATGTTTTATGCCAATGCTTCTGTTGCGACTGTTCAACATAAT
>JAHILE010000015.1 GCA_018897155.1 Nanoarchaeota archaeon
AGTTAGCACAGCAAATTTAATTTTTCTGTGGTATGCGTATGAAACCGCTTGCCTTCCCTCTTCGTCGCCAAGATCTACGCCAGCCCTCTTTGCCTCGACTACAAGGACTTCTTGATTTCCTAACTTCAAAATGTAATCCGCTCTGCCTTTTAGGACTCTTTGCTCTTTTTCTATATCTTCTTTTTGCCACCCCAGCGCCTCAAGTAGCGGCTCTATAAACTGAAACTTTATCTGCTCTTCGGATTTTTTGTCAAGATCATTTGCAGGAGTGTTAGAAAAAGAATTTGCTAATCGCCTTATTTTATCTTTAGCCTCGTCCTTCGCAATCGCGCGCCCTTCTTCGACCATAACACCTACTTCCCCACTCTCTTTTATTAACCTTTTGCGTATGATTTGCCGATATAATTTACCCGACTACGACATCCAACGTACGTTTAAGCAGGCGTATTGCGGAATTTATATGCCTGCACTAGAAATATATTCTTGTGATTTTATGGTGTTTGAAGCAAAAAATTTCGACAATCTGATTGGAATAAAAGGATTCAGTGAAATAATGCTGAAGAATCATTTTGCACTTTATCGGGGTTATGTCGCGAACATAAACAAGCTTGACGAAGCACTTCGCGACCTCCTAAAAGAAGGAAAAACTGCAACCCCTGAATTTGCAGAACTCAAGCGCAGGCTCGGCTGGGAATTCAACGGAATGCGCCTGCATGAACTGTATTTTGGCAGCCTCATAAAAGAACTCAGAATACCTTCCACGGACAGCGCGCTTACAAAACAAATTACCAAAGATTTCGGAATTTATGGAAACTGGGAAAAAGATTTCAGGGCTGTCGGAGCAATGCGCGGCATAGGCTGGGTTGTGCTTTATTACGACGTTTCTGCAAAACGGCTTTTCAACTGCTGGATTAACGAGCACGACGCAGGGCATCTGGCCGGCGCGGCGCCGCTCCTTGTAATGGATGTTTTCGAGCACGCATACATAACAGATTATGAATTGAGGCGCGCGGATTATATCGAAGCGTTCTTTAAGGCGATTGACTGGAAAACTGTGGAGAAAAGGTTTGAATACACTTCAAAATAATTTCTATTTCATCAAATCCACAACCCAATGCGAGCGCGTCTTCAAATCAACTACAGATATCTTTCCCGGATTTGCAGTATGCCCCACGCGGTCCATAAACGCGGTCTGGCCCTGGAATGTGCTTGAGCAAATCATTGTGACGCCGCGATAATTTTCTATTGCATGGGAATGCAAATGTCCTGTAAGAAATATATCCGGAATAGTATCAATCACAAAATAATCCCTTTCTTCCGGCGAAAGCGTTATCGAACCGTAAATCGGCGCAAGATGCCTCTTTCTGAGCATTTCCTTCATCACATGCTGCGGCTCTTTCATAGTTTTCATGCGAAGGTAGGGTATATCATTAACAATATCCGTAATGCTTGAGCCGTGATAGATGAGGATGTCTATCCCTTCATTTCCATCACTGGCGCCTATGCTGACAAGCGCGGGATTCGAGACAAGATGAATATTTTTATTATGGTATATATTTGGCAGAAACTCCATTCCAATAGGATATTGCGGTTCAGCACTCCTTACTGCATCATGATTTCCGGGAGATATGATTATGTCGATATGCTCGGGTATTTTGCACACAAACTTCTCAAAAAGCGCGTATTGCTCATAAATATCCTTAACTGCAAGGTCTTTTTCCTGGCTCGGATAGATCCCTACGCCGTCAACAACATCTCCTGCAATGATAAGGTATTTTATGTTCTTTGCTTTAGGATCGTTGTTTATCCAATATATGAACTTTTTTTCTGCATCCGGTAAAAACTCTTTGCTTCCAAAATGAAGGTCGGATATAAATGCCGCGCATATAGGTTCTGGAAGCGTCTTTATCTTCTGCGGAAACGGAACATCAGGAAAAGTTATGGTATCCGTAAAAAGATAGTTCTTTGAAATGCTTCCTTTGACGCCGATTACTTCATCCTTTACTATGCGGTCCTCGCCTATGTTTTTGTCTTTTTTTATAAACGCGTTTATCTTTCCCGTAGGGTCTTCAAGCTCAATAATTGTATTTCCGTGCTTTGACTGGAAAATCCCGGTTACCATACCTATTACAGAAACATTTTTCTCGGTTTTCTGGTCATTTGGCCTAAAGCGGTTCATCGAAACCGAGCCTGAAAGCTCAGGCCTCTGCATAAGAATCGATTTAAGGCGCGCATATTTGTTTGCATAATAGTCAAAAAACGAGTCGATATTTTTTTCGCGCATCTTTTCATTGAATTCATTTTTTATGCGAACTGAAGAAACAATGTCTTTTGCTGTCTTATGCCCTTGCGCCGCAGCTGCGAGTTCCTTTGCAACAGAATTCGGCAACTGTTTCTCAAACTCTCTGCCAACATCCTCGAAAAACACATTAATCTTTTCCTTGTTGATTATCGGAAAGCCGTTTGAGATATCCTTTATTTTGCAAGACCGCTCCTTTGCGAATTTTACAAAGTCCTCACTCATATCCTTGGCTCTGATAAAGCTAAGCGCGCCCTCATCCAAAAGAACGCCCTGCTCAAGAATATTGTTTACAAGCGAGTTCATGCTAAATTATTGTCATTTCAAAGAATTAATATCTATGTATGCATAAATAATATATGGTCGATAATCCCAAAAAGGATCCTACGGAACTTCAGAAGCCCCACCATAATCCGGAAAACGCAATACTCATAGGCACAAAACCGTTTATGTCCTATGTTCTTGCAGTAATAACACAGTTTGGCGGAGGAAAAAAAGAGGTTTTGATAAAGGCGCGCGGAAATTCAATCTCAAAAGCAGTCGATGTTGCAGAGCTCGTGAAAAACAAATTCGCTCCAGGCACCACGATAGAGAGCATAAAAACCGCAACAGAAACCCTGAAATCACATGACGGAAAGGAAATAGGCGTTTCTACAATCGCGATTTTGATGAAAAAGCCACAAGTTCATCCAAAAGCCTAAAATAAAGTTTAAAAAACAGCCAGTCCAATATATTTTGTTTATTGCATACCTGCCCAAATAAAGTGATTACATGTCCCTTAAATTCTTCAACACAATGACGCGCAAAAAGGAAGCGTTCAAGCCGATAAAAGCAGGATTCGCAGGATTCTACACATGCGGCCCGACAGTCTATAACTTTGCTCACATCGGAAATTTCCGCACTTATGTTTTTGAGGATATTCTTCGAAGGACTCTTAAAATGTCGGGGCTTGCGGTAAAGCAGGTCATGAACATCACCGATGTCGAGGACAAAATAATTAAAGCATGCCGCGAGCAGAAAGTTGGCCTAAAGGAATTCACGGAAAAATACACGAACGCGTTCTTTGAGGACTTAAAAACGCTTGGCATAGAGCCTGCTGAAGTTTATCCGAAAGCAACAGAAACAATTCCGGAAATGGTTGCGATGATTAAAACATTGATGGAAAAAGGCATAGCATATCGCGGAGATGACGGCAGCATATATTACAGCATATTGAAATTCAAGGATTATGGAAATCTCGCGCATATTGATGTAAAATCGCTAAAAGCCGGAGCCCGTGTAAAACAAGATGAATACAGCAAAGACGATGCTCAGGATTTCGCGCTCTGGAAAGCATGGGATGCAAACGACGGAGATATTTTCTGGGAAACCGAACTTGGGAAAGGGCGACCTGGCTGGCACATTGAATGCTCTGCAATGAGCATTAAGAATCTTGGCGAAACTTTTGACATACATACAGGAGCAGTCGACAACATTTTCCCGCACCACCAGAATGAAATCGCGCAAAGCGAAGGCGCGACCGGAAAAAAATTCGTCAATTATTGGGTTCATTCAGAGCATTTGCTTGTCGAAAACAAAAAGATGTCAAAATCTCTTGGCAATTTTTTCACATTGAGAGATGTGCTTGCAAAAGGATACAACCCGCGCGGATTGCGCTACCTGCTTTTGAGTTCGCATTATCGCCAGAAGCTGAACTTCACGTTCGGTTCCCTTGATGCTGCGGAAAATACCGTATCCGGGCTTATTGATTTTGTCGACAAGCTTGATGGTTTCAAGTCGGATGCAACTGACAATAAAACGATAAGTGAATCTGCAAAAAAATCACTTGAAACTTTCAAAGAAGCTATGCAGGACGACCTTGATACGCCAAAGGCATTGCAGGCTATGTTTGATCTCGTGTCCGTTGCAAACAAGGCAATCGAAGAAAAGAACCTTAGCACTGCAAATGCGGCTGAAGTTCTTGAGGCAATGAATGAATTTGATAAAATTCTTGGCGTTCTTGCGCATGAAAAAGTCGCGCTCACGGATGCGCAGAAAGCGCTTGTCGAGAAAAGGCAGGAAGCGCGAAAAAACAAGGACTGGAAAACCGCTGACGAGATACGAAAAGAATTGGGCGCGCAAGGAATACTTCTTGAAGACGCGCAAGGCGGCGGAGTCAGGATGAAGAAAAAGCAGTAAATAGTGATTTTTCTGAAAACAACAGACATTCTTGAAAAATACGGCATCGCGCCAAATCCCGACGCAGACCAGCATTTTATGATTGACGAAAAAATGCTGAAAAAGATAGTGTCTGCCGCGAAACTAAAAAAAGGCGATGTTGTTCTTGAAATCGGCGCAGGCGTAGGAAACCTTACGAAACTGCTTGCAGAAAAAGCGAAGAAAGTCTATGCGATTGAAAAAGACAATGCGCTTTCCAGCACGCTAAAGAAAGAAACCGCAGAATTTGGCAATATTGAAATCATCATTGCAGACGCGTTGAAAGTGAAGCTTCCGCAGTTTGACAAGCTCGTCTCAAACCTGCCATATCAAATATGTGAAGCACTATTGCAAAGGCTTATTTTTACGGATTTTGCGCTCGCGGTTATCTGCGTTCCGGAAAAGTTTGCCGAACGGATTCTTGCAAAGAGCAACGATAAAAATTATTCGATCCTATCCATCAAATCACAGATATTCTTTGACATCAAATTGATTGCAGAGGTTCCGCGCAATTGCTTCTTTCCAGTGCCGCGCGTGAACTCTAAAGTCGTTTCGATAGCACCTAAAAAAAAGCCCGGTTTCTTTGGATATTTCCTCCAGGAATTCTTACGAGAGGATGACAAAATTGCAAAAAACGCAATGCGAGAAGCAGTGATATTCGCATCTAAAAGAACCGGCGCAAAGGAGATTCTGACAAAAAGAAGCGCAAAAGAGATTGTAGAAAAACTAAAACTGGTTCCGGAGACTCTTGAAAAAAGAGTTTCATCGCTAAATAGGAATGACGTTTCGTCAATAATCGAATGTGTAAAAAAGGCTTGCAACAATTATTAAAGATAACTAGCGAATTATTTGCAGGATAATTGCACAAAATTCAAATCATTTATTCTGGTGAGCGTAATGAAAAAATCCATTAATGAATTAACGGCAAGAGATGTGATGAGTTCTGAGATAATCTCGGTAAATATAAATGACACGCTGAAAACAGTTCTTCCGATTCTGATTAATAAGAAAATACATAATGTGCCCGTATTTGATGAAAAAACCTTTGTAGGATTCTTTGGATACAAGCAGCTTGCAAGGCTTTACAGGCGCCCTATAATTCAGACGCAGATTGGAAAGTACATAGTGAAGCCACCTGAAATAACACCTGAAACAAGCATAATCGATATATCGGATTATATGTACCGCCTTAACCAAAAGGTGCTTCCGGTTGTTGAAAATGGAAAGTTAGTAGGCATTGTTTCAGAAAAAGACGTGCTAAAAAGTGCGATTGAGAGCGGTGTGCTAAAGGGTAAAAAAGTGGAAGATTTCATGACTCCGGAGCCTCTTTCTGTTGCTGAAACAGACATGCTTGGAACTGCATTTTCAATGATACGCGAATCAAACATAAGCAGGCTGCCTGTGGTAAATCGCGACGGCAAACTTGTCGGAATACTGAAGTCGTTTGACCTTATGAAGGAAATATTCAGCAAGGAAGAAAACCGTGGTAAGGGAGATATAAATCGCGGTACGCGAGCAAAAGACAACAGCAATGCGGCATATGTCTATGCGCCGGAAATTATGACTGAAGGCAAGATGCCTGTAAAAGCTTTGATGAACGACAAGCCGGCAACAGCAATCATCGGAGACCCTATTGAATTCGCTTTTAAAGACGCACTTGTTAGGGACATCATCAGCGTAGTAATTATAGACAATAATTCAATGCCCATAGGCATTGTTGTCCCAAAAGATATTGTCGCACACCTGGCAAAACAGAAAAAAGTAGACACCATAAACATACAAATATCCGGCCTTGATGATGAAAACGGAATCAATACTTTTGAAAAGGACCAGATTCATCGGATGATTAACGAAGCAGTGCATAAACTTTCTGCAATCGAAAAAATCCAGTTATTCACAATACACTACAAATCATACCATACGGACAATCCAAAAAATCAGAAACACAGTATAAGGATAAAGGTAAATACTGACAACGGCCTTTTTGTAGTCAGGGACTATGGCCGAGATATTATTGATGTCACAAGCAAGCTTCTTGAATCTCTTGAAGATATGGTTATCAGCAAGAAGCAGAAGATAAAGACAAAAATAATGGAAAAGCATAGGTATGGCAAATGGATGAAGAATGAATTTGCTGCTTAAGCATATTCCTTCAAAGAGCCGCACACGCTTAAATGCCCGTATGCAGGCATAAAATCGGATTTAAGCTCAATTCCGCCAAGCAAATCATCTGTTGTTTCCTTATCCAAAAGCCCTTTTGCAAGAGCTTCGTAGAATCCTCTGGCTCCGCGATAGATCCTTTCGCCATCACTATAATTGAATTCGTTTTCAATTCTTTCGACAATTCGCAGCTGTTCTTTGTACGGGCTTTCGTTTTGAACTTTTTCGGCAAATCCATATTCTCCGGCATCCTTGAAAGACTGCAGAGTCTCAATCTCGGCAATGCCTTCAAGAAGCCCGTTGAAAACATCTTCAGAATAATTCATTTCGCCAAGATTTCTTACGGCACGATATGCATCCGGACTTCCAAGCATTTCTTCATGGACTCGCTCATGCTTCAAAGTGCGCGCCTGTATGTATTTTATAGCCTGGCTGATAACCGGGTCTCTAACATCTTTATATGATTTATTGAATATTTCTGGTCGGTATGCTACAGTAACGTTATCCGAATATTCGTCAAACTCCGTCCTGCCAAGAACATTTTTCGGCAAGTGTTTATCAAGATAAATAGAATCGATCTCCCCGCTTTTCAATATGCCGTTTGACATCATATATTCAAGAATGTCTTCAGCCGCCTCTTTACGTGCTTCGCTAAAAGCTCCTGAAACTTCGACAGGATAATTTAAAAATTCGTTGTTCATGAGTTCTTGGTTAAATGAATCAATGTAGAGCTTATTGAAACTAAACACATCTATTTGCCGCATTTTAGGCTGCATAAATGAATAAAAATTAGAGGAATCGAATTCCTGCGTTTCTTCGCGTATTTCTGAATAAGATAAAAATTCCGGTTCCTGTGCGTTCAACAACATAACAACTGAATTCATACATATCTTTTGCCAAACATATTTTTAAATCTTGGCTCATATGATTTTTGCCTGCAAATCAGAAGACTTTTGCGCATCAATAGTCAATTCACTAGAACTACACGCACTCAGTTACCGTATCTTTTCGCAGGTATTTTGTAAGATATCTGCTCAAAGCGCAAACAAATACATAAAATACCTCTGAATAAAGCTTAAATTACTTAATTCAAAACATAATGTATGTTAAGCAAAATGGTCCACACCAGAAATAATGATATTCTTGTAAAAATAAGCAAAATAATAAGCAAAACGAAAATAGATCCGAATATCGTTACACTCTCTGCAATAATCTTCGCAGCAATCTCTGCATATTACATCATCCAAATCAAATATTTATATGCAATTTTTTTCATGGCTCTTTCCGGCATAGTCGATATAATCGACGGAAATATTGCAAGAGTCCAGAACAAAGTCACTCCGTTTGGAAATTATCTTGATGCAATGGTGGATAAGTATGTTGAAATAATAATTTATTCAGGTTTTGCGCTGGCAGGCTATGCAGTGCCTGCATTCTTCGCAATAACCGGAAGCCTGATTATCAGCTACGCAAAGCCTCGGCTTGCAATAGTTATACCTGCAGACAACCACGACTGGCCGGCAATAGGCGAACGCGCAGACAGATTTACAATATTAATTGCAGGATTAGTGCTTTCAATGATATATCCAGCAATCTATGGATACGATGCTATCAGTGTCACACTATGGACGGTTGCTTTGATAACTAATGTAGGGGCCATACAAAGAATCAAGTATGCAAACAATCTGATAAAGACGCATTTATCCAAAAGATAGCCGCCGCTTAAACTTCATACAATACCAATTAAAAACAGAAACAAAAGACACATTTTTGCAGTACATTCTTGTTTTTCCTTTTTTAATCTGCTTCAGAGCACCCTCCACAGTATCTGCATAAACTTCAGTATATGCGTTGCCTATTTCTGAAAGCGTATGTGCGTCGCTTCCTGCAACCATGGACAATTTATGCTTAAGTGCAGTATTCTGGGTAATGCCGTTTCCTATCAGCGTCCTTGCATTGAAAGCTTCAACAGCATCTATTTTTAAAGAAGTTATTTTTCTTCCGATTCCTTGGTGATAAAGTAAAAAAGAAAATGGGTGTGATGCAATGGCAATTCCGCCCATGCTGTGTATTGCATCTATTGTTTCTTCTGCGCTCATTTTGGGCTTTACAGACTCATTAATCCCCAATGCCAGAATTTCGCCGGAAACAGTCTTTACTTCAGAACCCAAAATTATCGGAAAATCATGTTGCTTGCTTATTGATTTTGCAAAGGCATGACACTTGATATTGTTGTGATCAGTGACTGCAAAACAATCAATTCCTGTTTGTTTCGCGCGCAATACGGCCTGTTTCAAATTAATGAATCCGTCCCGCGAAAAAACCGTATGTATATGCACATCAATTTTCATTAAAATCCACGAATATATTAATCTTTAGTAGTTTATTAATGTCTGCGATGTTATGAGCCCGGTTCTTTGTAATTACTACGTAACTTTGAGATGCAACTCAAGGTGTGTGTTCTGCAATATCTGGAAAGACAAAAGCAAGTTCTATTTAAAAGAACAGAATTTGGAGCAAATAAAAAACAATTTAATGGCTCTAAAGAGGCTGGGGGTTAAAGTTATCGATTTTACCGGCGGCGAGCCGCTATTATATCCGCATCTCATTGGCGCACTCAGGGAAGCAAAAAAACAAGGATTCTATACAACAATTACAACAAATTGCCTGCTTTATCCAAAATATGCATCCGAGTTGAAAGGGTTTGTTGACAAACTGCAGTTTTCCTTAGAATCCGCAGATGAAAAGGAGTATAACAAAATCCGCGGTGTCGCATCCTACGCAGATGTAATTAAAAGCATTGAAATTGCAAAAGAAAAAAAACAGAGAATATATTTGATTCACACAGTTACAGATGAGAATTTCAAGAGTTTGCCGTCATTAATAAAATTCGCGCAGGATAAAAAATGCACACTAATACTAAATCCTTGTTTTGAATATTTTGAAAATGATGCAATTTCGAAAAGCGCGGCAACCGACATCAAGAAATATTTCAGCCAGCCGTTCGTTGTATCCGATCTTGCAAATATTGAATTAATTCTTGACGGCGGAAATAATGTCCAAAATCCAGTATGCAAAGCAATAAGTTCAACAATTGTGATTTCTCCGGATAATTTTCTGCTTCTTCCATGTTATCATCACACCACTAAAAAAATCAAAATCAATAACAATCTATTTGAAATATACAATTCAGAAGAAATCAAAAAGCTAAAGGCTAGCGAAGGCAAGTTTCAATTTTGCAAGAACTGTACAATTCATTGTTATATGAGGGCGTCATTTTACAACAATCCATTCAGCAAATATTTTTTATTGACTGCAAAGACATATTGTAAATATCTGAGAGAATATTTTAGAAAATGACAACTGCATCATACTCTGCTCTATCGGCAACCTCAAACAATTAGCCTTTAAAAACTTCGCGTACAATTCTTGCCTGCGCCCTTAAGAAGTGCATAAGATTATACAAAACACTTTCAATAGTTTAGGTCGCGCTTCAGCGCGGAGCAAACCTTGAAATGGCTTGAAACTCAAACAGGCCGCGGTACGCAAGAGTTTCATGACTTTTTCTTTGAAAGAACGCGTGAAACTTATGGAGTGCCTAATATGCAAGACGATAAAATCATAATTCGCGGAGCGCGAGAGCACAACCTGAAAAACATAGACGTAGCCATACCGCGCAACAAATTGGTTGTGATAACCGGAGTCTCAGGCTCAGGAAAATCAACTCTTGCATTCGATACGCTTTATGCTGAAGGCCAGCGCAGATATGTTGAATCTTTGTCGCCTTATGCAAGACAGTTTCTAGGCCTTATGAACAAACCGGATGTCGATTCTATCGACGGATTATCGCCGGCAATATCTATTGATCAAAAAACCACAAGCAAGAACCCGCGCTCAACTGTGGGGACTGTAACTGAAATTTATGATTATTTGCGCCTTCTTTTTGCAAGAATCGGCCATCCTCACTGCCCTGTCTGCGGCGATGAAATCAGGCCGCAAAGCGTGGATGAAATCGTTGAGCAAATCATGAAAATGCCCGAAGGCACAAAGGTCCAGATACTGTCGCCGGTCATTCGCCAGAGAAAGGGCGAATACACAACGCTTGTCAAAGAATTCTTAAAAAAAGGATTCACAAAAATCCGTGTGAATGGAGTGCCCGAGAATTCAAATGAAGAAATAAGGCTTGACAAACAGAAAAAGCACAGCATTGAAATCATTGTTGACCGGCTCGTCATCGGCCCCGAAATAAAGACACGGCTTTCTGATTCGGTAGAAACCGCGCTGCGCGAGGCAGAAGGGCTTGTTCTTATTGTTGAAGGTCGTGAAAATCCTTCGGATTTTCAAGCCATTTCAAAGTTGAAGCGCGAAGCTTCAACATTTGAAAGAAAAAACGAGACGCTTTACAGCCAGAAATTCGCATGCCCAAAAGACAACGTATCCTTGCCTGAATTCACTCCGCGAATGTTCTCGTTTAACAGCCCTTTCGGCGCTTGCCCCGAATGCCAGGGACTTGGAGTGAAGCTGGAATTTGATGTCGACCTGATAATCCCTGACAAAAATATTACAATCCGCGAAGGCGCGATTAAGCCCTGGAGCGGAAGCTTCAAATCATTCTATATGCAAAGGCTCGAAGCTGTTGCAGAGCAATATGGCTTCAGAGCAGACACGCCGATAAAAGACCTCAAAAAGGAAGAGCTAAACATTATTCTTTATGGCTCGGGCGGCGAGAAAGTAAGAACCGAATACCTGCAAGAGTCCGGAAGCAGCTGGGTAACAAATACTGTCTTTGAAGGTGTGGTGAACAATCTCAAGCGGCTCTATTCCGAGACAAAATCAGAAGCGCGCAAAGAAGAAATAATGGAATACATGCGCGAGAATCCGTGCATGATGTGCCGCGGAAAAAGGCTGAAAAAAGAAGTGCTTGCAGTGACTGTTGCTGAAAAGTCCATAATGGAAATAACTGGCATGCCGATCAAAAACTGCCTTGAATTTTTCGACAGCCTTAGCAACAAGCTGACTGAACGCGAAAGGACAATTGCAAAGCTCATATTGAAAGAGATAAACGCGCGCCTTGAATTCATGATGAATGTGGGCCTGGATTATTTGACTCTATCGCGCGCGTCGGGAACATTATCCGGCGGCGAGGCGCAGCGGATAAGGCTTGCAACGCAGATTGGCTCAAACCTTGTCGGCGTGATGTATGTCCTGGATGAGCCAAGTATCGGGCTGCACCAGCGCGACAATACAAAACTAATAGGCACGCTAAAGCGCCTGCGCGACTTGGGAAATACCGTAATAGTTGTAGAGCATGACGAAGAAACCATGATTGCTTCGGATCATTTGATTGACATGGGTCCGGGCGCAGGAGTGCACGGCGGACATGTTGTCGCAGAGGGAACGCCTGAAGAAATTATGCGAAACGAAAAATCGCTGACAGGACAGTATCTTGTCGGGAAAAAATCAATACCTTTGCCTGAAAGAAGGCGCGCCTTCAGCAAGTGCCTGATAATAAATGGCGCATCAGAAAACAACCTGAAAAATATTGATGTTCGAATTCCGCTTGGAGTCCTTGTGTGCATCACAGGCGTGTCAGGCTCTGGAAAATCAACGCTGATTACAGACACGCTGTACGCTGCATTGATGCATAGATTGTATGGCTCGCGCGAAACTGTCGGAAGATACAAATCGCTTGAAGGCATCCACAATATTGACAAAGTTATTGCAGTAGACCAATCCCCGATTGGAAGAACGCCAAGGTCTAATCCTGCGACATACACCAAATTATTCGGAGACATCAGGGATTTGTTCGCAATAACTCCGGATGCACGGCAGCGCGGCTATGGCCCCGGACGCTTCAGCTTTAATGTTCCTGTCGGCAGATGCAGCGCGTGCGAAGGTGAAGGTGTGATAAAAATCGAGATGCATTTTCTGGCAGATATATACATGCCCTGCGAAGTGTGCAAGGGAAAGCGCTATTCATCAGAAACCCTTGAAGTGAAATACAAGGGAAAATCAATTGCAGATGTGCTTGATATGACTGTAGATGAGGCATTTACGTTCTTTGAAGCAGTGCCTAATATCTCGAGAAAGTTAGAGACTTTGCGCGATGTTGGCCTTGGCTACATGAAACTCGGACAGCCTGCGACAACTTTATCAGGAGGCGAGGCGCAAAGAATTAAACTGACATCAGAGCTTTCAAAAAGAGGAACCGGAAGAACTATGTATATACTGGATGAGCCGACAACAGGATTGCATTTTGACGACGTGAAAAAGCTTCTTTCTGTGCTAAACAGGCTTGCAGAACGCGGGAACACTGTTGTTGTAATCGAGCACAATCTTGATGTCATAAAAACCGCAGACTGGGTGATTGATTTGGGGCCTGATGGCGGCGACGCCGGAGGGCGCGTGATTGCCGCCGGTACGCCGGAGGAAGTTGCGGGATTCGCGCAGTCCTACACAGGGCATTTTTTGAAAAAGGTTTTGAACCATTCACCAACGTCTTTGGGTTCAAAAGCTTCGAGCGATAGCGAGATGATTTTGAAAGCGACTCAGGCGCGGGAAAGCGATGAGGAAGTGGATGAGTTGGAATGAGGCGCGCAACGATAGAAGAGGAAGTAAATGTTAAAGAAATTAACGATTGAAAAAATGAAAAAGATTGCAGTATCTCGTGGGGGATTGTGTCTTTCTGATAGCTATATTACTGCTAAAACAAAAATCCGTTGGCGTTGTAAGGGAGGACATGAATGGACTGCAAGTCCAGATAGTGTAAAACATGGCGCATGGTGTCCAAAATGTGCCGTTAAAGCAAATGGAATAAAAAAACGATTAACTATTGAAGAACTGAAAAAAATAGCAATCTCTCGTGGCGGGTTATGCCTTTCTGAAACATATGTAAATGCAAAAACTAAACTTCATTGGAGATGTAAAGAGAATCATGAGCGGGTTAGTACACCGCTAAGTGTGAAATATGCGGGTACTTGGTGCCCTATTTGCGCTATTGAAGTTAGAACGAATAAAAAAGTGTATGCGCGCGCACCAGAAACTGCTAAAAAACCTTTTAAACATTCTAGTCAACACATACACTGAAACGATACGTAATGGGCTTTCATATGAAAAGAAATTACATCTTCTGGATTCTTTGCCTGACCGCGCTGTTTCTATTTTCAGCATTGCGGGATTCGCGCTTACAATTACATAGTCATAGGATGCACTTTAAACGCGATCATTTAAACATCTATAAATTCATTCTCTCCAAATAATTCTTATGGAAAAAATCTCAAAAGAAATCATTAAACAAGTAATAGAAATAATCAAAGATCTGCACAAAACTGCAACAGGATATGAACCGGAAAAGAATTTGAGGAGCGAAAGCGATTTGGAGCACATAGTGTACGAGGCAATAAAACTGGGGCAAAAGATATCTCACGGAAACGATCGGAATCCAAATAATGCGGAAGTCGGAACATTTTTAATGCATGAAATCACCACAAGGCACCCTTTCTTTGATGGCAATAAAAGAACTGCATTAATGACTTTTTTGTATTTTAGGTACATTGAATTAAGTATAAATTTAACTTTTGAAAAAATTGATGTTCATTTCCCGAAGTCTTGGGATAACAAAGACGATAAAGTCGTCAATTTTATGCTTGAGCTTGCTCAAAGAAAGTATACGTACGACGAAGCATTAAAATTCGTTAGAGAAACATTTAAATAATCGGGCAACTAATGATGTGTATGGAAAAGAAAGCAAATACGAATAATGTCTTTGATAAGATTTCCGTAGCAGACGCGCATAAACGTGGCACCATTCTTAAACATAAGTATAAAAACGTCTTTGATAAGCTTGCTAAGATGTAATTCTTTAATCGATTAGGCGCCATAAATTCCTTTCTCTCAAATATACTGTTTGTACAACGCAGAATCCTCCATCCACACTGCAATAGATTATGTCCACTTTTAAACCGATATTTCGATATATCAATACGTATATAAAGAATAATGAGGAATATAATTAATGCTCTCAAGATTAAGAAAAATGCTCAATTCTTTTATTTCAAAAATCTTCGGCAAAAAGAAAGATATAAAAATCGGCCTCTACGGTCCTGTCAATGCCGGAAAGACAACGCTTGCAAACAGAATATGCATGGACTGGCTTGGCGAAGAGCTTGGCACTGCGTCTGCAATCCCTCATGAAACGCGCGAAATCCAGATGAAAGAAAAGGTCACAATCGAGCACAATGGAAAATCAATGACATTTAATCTTGTTGACACGCCAGGAATCGCAACAAAAATCGATTTCGAAGACTTTTTAAAATTCGGAATGAAGGCAAAAGAAGCGAAACAGCGCGCAAAAGAAGCTACAAAAGGCGTTATAGAAGCGATAAAGTGGCTCGATAATATGGACCTTGTTCTTGTGGTCATTGATTCAACTCAGGATCCGATGAACCAGGTGAACATCACACTTCTTGGCAACCTTGACGCAAGAAAAATTCCTGTGCTTGTTGTCGGAAACAAGATTGACCTGAAAAAGGCAAGTATAGAAACTGTAAAGGAAGCATTCCCGAACTATGAAACAATAGGCATAAGCGCAAAGGAAGGCATCAACATAAAGGAATTCTACGCAAAGCTATTCGACATGATTTAAAGGTGATTATGATTAATCTCAAGATAAAGTTCATACCGTATGAAAAGACAACGGGCGATAATTTCGGAAAGCTGATAAAAGATCTGAAAAAAGACACCATAATACTAATTGATGCAAAACTATCGCCCGCACATGAGGCAGAACTCATAAAAATAACAATGGAGCACATTTCTGAAAAATTTGCAGGCATTGAATTAAGCTCTATTGAAGTAATGCCTGAAAAGGGCAGTGCATCTAGCAAAATAAGGGATTTCCTGTTTCAGATAACCACTGGAAAAAAGCGAGGCATGACCGTTATAGGCCCTGCCAGAATAATACGTAAAATCGAAAAGAATCCGCAAGAGCTGCTAGTATATGTCTGATAGGTTTGATAATTCATTTTTTAGTTGCCCCGAATTTCTCCGCAATAACTGAGAAGTCTATCTCGTATTTGCCCGCGCCCACTTTAACAACAATGGGCTTCTGATTGAATAGGGTTTCAACATTTATCCGGTATTTTCCGGGCTTTATGACTCTTATTGCTTCGATATCAAGCACAACTGTTTCTTCTTCTTGTTCTCCTTTTTCTTGTTTATTTTTACGTTCTTTTATTTTCCCATCTTTTATTTCTATGCTTTTTCTCTCCCACACCCTTATTGGCAGTATGCTTCGAATATCTCGTTCTATCTCTTTCATTTCCTTTTTAGTTATGCGCGACACTTCCTCTTCGACTTCAGGAACATAACCCTCTCTCACAAAGAAAAAGAACCGCCCGCCGCATGAATCACACCCTGTAGTGAGAAGATAATTGGCATCGTCATCATGCAGTTTCCCGCATTTTGTGCATTTGTTGGGCATGGTTAATATTGGTGAACACATATTAAAATACATGCGGACAATCAAATCCTATGACTAAAGTCGAGCTCCTGCTGCCGGCAGGAAACGAGAACAGCCTTCGAGCGGCAGTAAACAACGGCGCAGACGCGGTATATCTTGGCATGAACCGGTTTAACGCGCGGCAGTCCGCAGGCAATTTTAATGAAAGAAACATAGCATCCGCCATCGATTATTGCCATAAAAGAAATGTCAGAGTATATGTAACATTCAATACACTCGTAAAAAACGACGAACTTCCCGAATATTTCCGGTTAATGAATGTGGCCCATTCTGCAAAAGCAGATGCATTAATAATACAAGATCCATGCTTTGTTCAGATAATAAAACAGAACTTTCCAGGCATGAAAATCCATCTTTCAACACAGACAACAACCACGAACAGCGCATCAATTCCTGATGGCATCAACCGCGTAGTGCTTGCGCGCGAGATTTCAATCGCAGAAATTGCAGAAATCTCGAAAAAATATGAAACAGAATGTTTTGTGCACGGAGCGCTTTGTTTTTCATACAGCGGCCAGTGCCTGTTCTCATCCATTGCCGGCGGAAGAAGCGGAAACCGCGGAATGTGCGCCCAGCCATGCAGGATGAAGTACAATAACAAATATGCCTTGAGCACAATGGATTTGTGCCTGCTTGAAAAGATTCCGGAATTAATCAATGCAGGCTTCTCATCATTAAAGGTAGAAGGCAGGATGCGCAGCCCGCTTTATGTGGCTACAGTTGCGCGGATTTACAGAAAATATATTGAAGCATATTATGGCGGAGCTTTTTCAGTTAATAATAAAACAATTGATAAAAAAGATCTCGAAGAACTAATGCTTGCGTTCAACCGCGAATTCACAACAGGATTTAGCTTTTGCGACAGCATTCTTGATTCCGGAAAGCCTATGAACCGCGGCATATTTCTTGGAACGCTCCAACAGGGCAAACTGAAACTGAGAACGAATCTAAAAGTTGGCGACGGCGTCGGCATCTGGATTAGCGATAAAGTTGTTGGTTGCACGCAGAACAAAATCACAAAAGACGGCGCGAATGTACTGGAGGCAAACGATGGCGATATCATAGAACTCGATACACTGGGCGCGCCTGATGGCAGCCCGGTATACAAGACGTCTTCGGTTGATATGAAATTCGCGCTTGGTGATGAAATAATGCCGATTAATGCGAATCTGCAAAAAACAAAAATTACCCTGCCACAGTTTGAAAATATTGCAAATAACGACGGCGTCAAAATCTTTGCAAAATGCTACAACAAAACATCCGCGCTTTTATCTGACAAATCAGGAGCTGATGTGGTATATTACGATGTTCAAAAAGCCGATTGCTCGGAAGTAAAAAAGCAATTGAAAAACTCCAAATTTTTTGTTTACACGCCGCGCATTCTTTCGGATACGCAGATTATTGAAATCGCAGAAAAAATAAAAGAGATAAAGCCGGAAGGCGTTCTTGTCGGAAACCGCGGACTTTTGAGATTTCTTGAAGGGTATGAACTGCATCTGGATTATTCGTTCAACTGTTTCAATGATATTGACCTGAATTTCTATCGCGGCGTGCCCATAATTTCGCCGGAATTGAATTTCAAGGAAGTTTCTGCGCTCAAAAACAAGCGCATTATTGTCCTTGCGCATGGCGATATTGTGATTATGAACAGCAGGCAGAAATTGAAAGCGCCAGAGCTTGTTGATGAAGAAGGCAGGCATTTTCGAGTCAGAAATAACAATGGAATAACAGAAATCATTAACTCAAAGCAATTGGGATTGTTCAATAAGGCGCGCAATTATCTCGATTCCGGCATAAACTATTTCTATATTGACACTGAGAATGATGCGGATAAATTTGTGCGCATCTACCGCAAAATCCTTTCAGGCGAGCAGTTCGACGACAAAAAAATCAAAAAAGGATATACTACGGGGCATTTTGACAGGGGAGTGGCTTAATCGCGCGTTTAAAAGATTTATAAAGATTATGTTCTTAGTTAGGCGTATGTTTTACTCCTTAGTGGTGTAAAAAAGTGATCTCTATGAAAATTCGCGAAGTAATTCAGGAATTCATGCCATGTGAAGTGTGTGGGAATAGAGACATACATAAATTCTATTTTCATGTTTTTGTGCACAAAGGCTCCCAACCATATGTGAAATGCTGCGAATGCGAAGAGGAATATTATTCTACACGAGCAAGAAAGATTATAACGAAAATAGAAGATGTAAGAACTGTACAAAAGGATAGCTACAAAAATATCTTTGAAAAAGATAATAGTGAACCTTCACGTTCTGTTGTGGATATATTGCGCGGGCTTTAACAGCAGATACAAATTATACTTTGCCAGATACTTTACCATACACACCCATTAGAATCCTATATCCAAAAATCACCGGTATCACAAAAAGTATTATGTAAATCACGTATTTCACTGCGCTAACAAACACCGCGATGCTGCCGGTAAATATATCCATCAAAGAGTTTGAGATGTCGGACAATGCATTTTTCGCTTTCATGCGCAATTGGTTTCCAATATTTTCAGGCATTATTTTAACTGTCTTTTTCTCAACAAGCGCGATAGTTATTGTCGCATATTCGCTTCTTGCCTGTTTGTCAGAAAGTGATGACGTGTATTGCCTCTCAAGGCGCTTAAGCTCAAGCTCATTTTGTGTGATTTTAAAAAGAAGATTTATTTGGTTTTCATCAAGCTTTATTTGCATAGTTCTATTTCTGATTTCGGCGTAATTGCCATAAGCAGTATTTATTATGCTCAATTCATCTATTTCTCTTTGCGTAGATACTCTGTAAAATGAAACTGTAAAGTCCTTCTCATCATAGCGATTTTTCAAAGAATCAACAAAGCTCTGGAATTTCGCTTCTGGGACTCTTGCGCGCAAATTGATATTCGTGCTGTAGTCATTGTCGGATTTGCGCGTGTCTTCTATATATCCGCCAGAAGATTCCGCAAGCGAACGGATTGCTGTTGAGTCGCTTTCTGCATTTTTTGTGTCAATGGTCATCGAGCCTTCCTTGACTTCTACATAAGAACCTGAAGACGATGAGGGTGCGGAATTTGATTGATAATTAGTGCCAAAGCCTCCGGCAGCGTTTTTATACGATGCAGATTCTTGTGCAATAGATGAAGAAACGCCAAGAGACATGCCATCCGATCGCATACTAGTCCCTGATTTTGTCAAAGATCCTGATGTAGCAGACAAGAACCATAAAAAAATAACAATCAATAAAAGCGCGCCTAAAATCGCGGCAAGTTTGTTCGCCTTTAGAAACGCCATAGTTTTTTCAGAAAGCATAGATATTATTGTGATGAATATGTATATATATACTCGAATAATTTTGAATCATTTAATGTTCTTTCTTCTCAAAAGTTTATGGTATGATATCGCAAACCTGTGCGCTTCATCCCTCATTCTTTGCATCAGCCGGAGCGCCGCGCTTCTTCGCTCGAGAATAAGCGGCTTTGCTCGCCCGGGAAGATATATTTCCTCCTCGCGCTTTGCAAGAGCAGCCAAAGGAATATCAACGCCTACGTCAGCCATTGCAGAGATTGCTGCGCTTAGTTGCGGCGCGCCTCCGTCAACAACAACCAAATTCGGCAATGGCTTGTTTTCGCGCACAAGACGGGAGTACCTTCGCCAGACAATTTCCTGCATTGAAGCGAAATCGTCCTGCCCTGGAACACCCAATATCCTGAAGCGGCGGTAATTGGATTTATCCGGCTCAGCATTCCTGAACTGCACCATGGCGCCGACAAGCCATTTTCCAGATATATTTGACACGTCAAAGAATTCAATAACAATTGGCACTGACGAAAGTCCGAGAGCATCTTTTAACTCTATGAGTTCTGCGGCGCATTTCGCGCCAATGTCGTGAGTTATGTTTTTCAAGAGCATCTCAAGAATCTTCTTTTTGGTTCCTGCCTTTGGCACAGAAAGCTCAACCATTTTTCCTGAAATCGTTCCAAAATAATCCGCAAGAACTCTAATATCTTTTGGCTCCTCGGGCAGAATTATTTTTTCCGGCATCGGAGCGCTGTAATAATGCAGCTTCAAAAAATCAGCCAAAAATTTGCGCGGCTCGTCCTGAGATTTTGCCTCATGCTTTGTCCGGCCCAAAAGAATGCCTCGCCGGATGTTGAAAACCTGCACAAAATATATGCCGTCTGCGCGCACGTAATTGATAACATCCTCATTATATTCCCGCTCGCGATCAATTTTCTGGCGCACTGAAAGGATTTCAACAGACGCGATTTCATCGCGGTAAATTTTTGCTGCTTCGTAATTCTGTGCGCTTGATGCCCCTCGCATTTTTTCGCGCAAATCAAGAATCACATCATCAACATTTCCGCGCAAAAATGAAACCGCTTTCTCGACATTTTTTCTATAATCCTCTTTTGTTATATTTTCTATGCATGGCTCGCTGCATTTTCCTGTGAAGCAGGAAAAGCTTCGAGCGAAGCGAGATGATTTTGAACCATTCATAATTTGCATTGGGTTCGAAAGCTTCGAGTGAAGCGCAGCGGAACGAGATGATAATTTTGTGTCGTGCTTGAGGCATCTGTATTTTGGCAGTGCCCTACAAATCCGGATGCCAAATATCTCAATAGCCAATTTCACGGCTCTGCGCGCTGATTTTACATCCGTATATGGACCAAGATATAAAGACACCTTACTCTTTTTCTCGCGCGTAATAAAAATTCTCGGAAACTCTTCCTCAAGCGTAATTCTGATATGCGGATAGCCCGAGCTGTCCTTCAAATCTATGTTATATTTGGGCTTGTGCTCCCAAATAAGCTTTGCCTCAAGAATTAAGGCCTCGACTTCGTTGTCGGTAATTATATATTCAATGCTTTCTGCTTCCTGAATGAGCTGGCTGGTTTTCATATCATGCGGCCGTGATGGAGTATATGATGCTACGCGCTTTCTTATGTTCTTTGCCTTGCCGACGTAGATGATAACCGCTTCAGAATTGCGCATGATATAAATGCCCGGTTCATTTGGGGCTTTGTTCGTATTTTTGAGCATGTGCTATATTGGATACGCAGCAATTAAAAATAATCTCTCCAATAATTAGTCATGGGCAAGTTCAACGGATTCAAGGCAAATATCAAAAATTATCTCAAATTATACAACGCGCTATATCGCGACAAAAGAACCCCGCGCATTTCAAAAATTTTCCTGTTTATTGCCTTGGCGTATCTTGCAACGCCATTTGACATAATTCCTGACTTTATTCCTGTGCTCGGGCAGCTTGATGATTTGATAATTATTCCTTTGTGCATTTACCTTTCTGTGAAATCAATACCCAAGCCGCTGTATAATGAGCACTACAAAAGAATTTTTGGAAAACGAAGCGCATAATTTTATTCGAATCATAGTCTTTTTATTCTTCTTCACATATCATTAATTCATGGACTTCAAGCTCATCGCAGATATGAAGCCAAAAGGCGACCAGCCAAAGGCAATTGATGCGCTTGTTGAATGCGCGAAAAAACCGGGACTCAATACACTTCTTGGCGTTACGGGCTCGGGCAAGACTTTTTCCATAGCTAATGTAATCGAACGGCTCCGGATGCCGACACTCATAATATCCCACAACAAAACGCTTGCAGCACAGCTTTTCAGCGAGTTCAAAGGATTCTTTCCAAAAAATGCTGTTGAGTATTTTGTCAGCTATTATGACTACTACCAGCCCGAAAGCTACATTCCCCAGACAGATACTTACATTGAAAAAGACGCCTCAATCAACGAGAAAATCGAGCGCATGCGCCTGTCCGCAACAACATCGATAATGACGCGAAAAGACGTAATTGTTGTCGCAAGCGTCTCGTGCATCTACGGATTGGGCTCGCCAATTGAGTACCGGAAATTTACGATTCAAATAAATGCCAAAAAATTAATGGCGCAGAAAGCGCTCGTCTCCAGGCTTGTTGAAATGCAATATGAGCGAAACGACATAGAGCTTCTGCCGGGCAGATTCCGGGTGCGAGGAGATACTGTTGACATTATCGGAGGATATGACACAAAAATTACGCGCGTGGAATTCTTCGGCAACGAGATAGAAAAAATCAGCTATGTAAATCCCGAAGACGGCAAAATTCTCGGGAACCTTGAAGGCACGCTCATATTTCCTGCAAAGCATTTTATCGCAGGAGAAGAATCCATAAATCGTGCAATCGGAACAATTCAGGAAGAATTAAAAGAATGGGCTGCGTCTCTCCCTCCGCTTTACGAAGAGCGCCTGCGGACGCGCGTAAAATACGACCTTGAAATGATAAAGGAAATGGGTTATTGCAGCGGGATAGAAAATTATTCGCGCCACTTTGACGCAAGGTTACCAGGCGAAGCGCCAAACTGCCTGATTGACTTTTTCAGGGAGGCTTACGGGGATGATTTTTTGATAGTGATTGATGAATCGCACGCAACAATCCCCCAGATTCACGGGATGTTCGGAGGGGACTGGTCGCGGAAAAAAAATCTTGTGGAGTACGGATTCCGCCTGCCAAGCGCGTTTGACAACAGGCCGCTGAAATTCGATGAGTTCAAGAAATTTATGAACCGCGTTATTTTTGTCTCTGCAACTCCTGCTGACTACGAATTAAAGGAAAGTACTTGCATTGCCGAACAGATTATTCGCCCAACAGGGCTTATAGACCCTATAATTGAGGTGCGCAAAACAAGCGGCCAGATTCCGGATCTGCTTTGCGAAATCAAAAAAACCAAAGAAGCAGGCAACAAAGTATTTGTGACCACGCTTACAAAGCGCCTTGCAGAAGACTTGACAGAATACCTTCTAAAAGAAGGAATCAGAGCGCGCTACCTGCACTCAGAAATCGCAACGCTTGACCGCACGGAGATAATACGCGGATTGCGCGCAAACGAATTTGACGTGCTTGTTGGCATAAATCTCTTGAGGGAGGGACTGGATGTGCCCGAGGTCGCGCTTGTAGCTATACTTGACGCAGACAAAGAGGGCTTTTTGAGAAATGCACGCTCACTTATTCAGACAATCGGCAGAGCATCTCGAAACGTCAATGGACGCATCATACTTTATGCAGACGTAATGACTAGGTCAATGAAAGAAGCAATTGATGAAACAGATCGCAGGCGAAAAATTCAGATGGCTTATAATAATGAGCACGGCATAACGCCAAAAACGATTGTCAAGGCAGTTGAATCTGCAGAAGCAGGCATTTCTGCCATAGCGCCGACAAATAAAATCAAGCTTCACGACGAGCTTGTCTCACTTGATGCCGAAATGAAAGTGGCGGCAGAGAGCCTTGATTTTGAGCGCGCGATATTCTTGAGGGACAGGATAAGGGAACTGCGAAAAAAACTTTAAGCCTATTTATAAAATAGACCTTATGTAATATTATTCGGTGAGGAAATGAATAACTGCACGGATTATGCGATTGCTTTTGACAAACGTATGAATAAATGCGAGCGCGATATAAAAACTCACCTCATTGAATTTATGAATTGTGAACCAAGCAGCACGATAAAAAATGGAATGAATAATGACTTTGTCGAGCGCTGGGCTAACTTTGTAAAAACCCACCCGCGCGCAGTCTGGAAAAAGCAGGTCGGGCCGCTAATAGACGCGCAGATAATCCTAGCTGAGAGGTTTTACGCGCGCCTTTCGAAAACGCCTGGCGGCGCAGCGAAACTTAGGAAATTGAGGGTGATTAGAAGACGAACAGTATAGCGATTTTAAAGCATAAATACATTCAAAGATATTATTATGTTATATAGGGATATTCATGCAGCACTTAAAAAACCTGGTTGAGGCAGCGCTTTTCATAGCGGCAAAGCCCCTGACTCTCGAAGAACTAAAAAAAGTAAAGGGCATTGACATAGTCCCTGACGAAGAGTTGCTTGGCGTCCTAAAATCAATGGAAGTGGATTATGACAGCCACGGAATCAAAGTGTCTGAGGACTCGGGCCGCTTTGAGCTGCGGATAAAAGACGAATTTATAAAGCACGTCGAGCATCTTGCGCCAAACAGGGATTTTTCAAGAGCAACGCTTCAGACACTTTCCCTTATTGCATACAAAAGCCCTGTAAAGCAAAGCGAAATAATCGAAATCAGAGGGAATCGCGCATACGACCATATAAAAGATCTTATTGAAAAAAGCTTCATAAAATCAGAGGCTCACGGACATACAAATATTCTTTCCATAACGCAAAAATTTCTCGATTACTTCAGCCTGAAAAATCACGAAGAAGTGAAGTCTTATTTCGCAAAAAAAATTGAAAAAGAAGATAAGAAAGCCGCGAAAAAAAATGAGGAAAATCAGCCTGTTGAAGAAAACAATGAAGAAAAGAAAAACAATAACTCCGAATCAAATGAACCGCAGAAAACGCCTGAATCGGAAAAGTTTAATAAAGAAGAGCATATGGTTGAAGAATTCAATAAAAATGTTGCAGAATGATGCGACAATTGACGAAGTTTCTATTTTCTGATGCAGAAAATTTTTATAGCCGCATCAACATTGTAATTGTATGAGCCTAAAAGAGATAATGCACAAACCCACATTTGTCGATAAAGACATGACAATAAGAGAAGTCGCGAAAATCATGGCAAAAAAATCAATAGGCTCTGTTCTTGTAGGGAGCGCAAAAAATGTTCTCGGAATTTTTTCAGAAAGGGATATGCTTGTAAAGGTTGTCGCAAAAGAGATAGTCTGCAGCAAAGCAAAGGTCGGAGATTATATGACGTCGCCCATAAAAACTGTTAACGTAAATATGTCTGTTTTTGACGCGCAGAATGTAATGATTGAAAATCACATTCGAAGAGTGCCGATTAAGGATAATGGAGAAGTTATCGGAATCGTGTCCGCAAGAAATATAATGGAGAATCTCAAATACGAGTATCTTAAAAAAAGATATGACTCCGACTCATCTGCAAGGGAACTGTATTCGACTTTCTGGTGATACGTAACTGTCTTTAAATACAGCTCGCATCAGACCATTTTCAAATCATCATCAAGCTTCTTTCCGGCTGCTTTTTCCCAATCAGCTATAGAAACTTAACCTCGCCACTTCTGCATAGCTTCCGCTAAATTTCTTCCATTTCATAGTTTGCCACTTGCGGTTACCACCGCAAATTAAGGGGTTTATCCCCGCAGTTTCGTACAAAATCTCCAAGAATTGACCTTATTTCTTCG
>JAHILE010000016.1 GCA_018897155.1 Nanoarchaeota archaeon
AGCTGAAACGCCAACTGAAGCGTTTATACGAAAAATGCGGCCTGAAGTCTGGTTTGAGTCCGCTAAAGATTGGTTTTGAGGCGAAATTATGTGCGCGAAATATATATCAAAGAAGATGGAAATGATTACGGGATATCACAAGCGAAATCGTTATCTTCCAGAAAACAGGTTCTTTATCTTTTGGTAAATCGATTCATGGCCGTCGGATTCTGCTATCTCTCTTCCTTTTCCAGGCCCATTAAAGCGGTTATCGCGCTCTTTTTTGGCTTCTTTTCTTTTGTTTTCAAGCCGGTCGGAATATAGTTTGTTGCTTTCCTTTAGCACTGCCTGCTTTTCAGCTCCTTCTTTTGTCGGCACATATTCGCGCTTTATTCCAGCAGCCTTTTCACACCCTTTAATGTATTTGTCTGCAATTTCGGGTGAAACAAGGCCTCTTGAAACAGTATCTTCCATATTCGATTTTATTTTGAGCGCTTCTTCCGGCATTATATTATCGTAAGGCTGTCTTTTGATTTTTTCCTTTGCTTCATATATTCTTTTTGCAGGGCCTTTTTCTATTACATCAATTCCATGTTCTTTGTTAGGTATTGGAAATTGCCTATTTTTCTCCTCTTTTTCAGCAAGTTTCGTTCTTGTGCCCACAACTACTTCTTCTATTTCGCGAAGCTCTTTTTGCGCTTGATTATACGCTTTTTCCGGATTTGTTTCGAACTGTTTCGATGATGCGTATTTTCTTGATTGCGGCGAAAGTATACCATACTCCTGTTTTTCCGTGCATTCGTCAAGGACATTTTTTTTGAACTCGCGCAAGATTTCTGTTGCATCAGAGCCGTATTTTTTATTGTCTAAGACCAGCTCTTTGAGTATGTCATAAACCCACTTCTCTTCGGTTTCGTTAAACTTTCTTGTCTTTTCCGTAAGAATCTTGTACATTTGTGGAGATTGGCGTTCGATTTCCTTTAAGAAAAGATGCTCGTAAACGATGTTTTCATCTTTTTTACTTTCAGCGAGGCGCCCCATGCCGATAATGACAAGAAAAACAGCAAACATTCCTTCGAGAAAAAGAAACACTTCAAGCATACAGTTATTTGCTCTTTTGCGTTAATATAGATTTTCGGCAGAAATGCGCTATGGCGCGGAAAAATAAACCGTGCCTTCAAAAATGGCGCAAATTGTCGTTTTGGTAACTATTTGTTGAAGGCGGCGTATCATACGTCTTGCAAAGGCATATTTTGTGCGTTATTCAAGGAGCATCCATTTCCAAAGCGGAATGTATGTTATTCCGTGCTCTGTTTTTTCTGTGTCTTTTGTAATTATTGTCAATTTCTTGGTTTTTTTGAACAATTCTTTAAATTCAAACAAGCCGCTTATTTCACGTTCTGGGATTTCATCGGAATAAGAAACATTTATGGCTTCAATAGATTGGTTGCTGTATTTTATTATAAAATCTACTTCTTGTTTGCCTTTCCAGTAATAGGCATCCTGTTCCCTGCGCTTGAGCTCTATAAAAACAAGATTTTCTGCAAGCTTGCCTTCATCCTTTGAGAACTTGAAGCTGACGGCGTTCCGTAATCCATTATCAATGCAGTAGATCTTTGACGGGTTTGTTTTTTGTTCTTTCATAGAATATGCAAAATGTTCGGCGCTAAAGAACAAAAAAGCTTCTTTGTAATAGGACATATAGTCACTTATGGATTCGTAAGATAGCCCGAGCACGGCTCGCAGGGTTCTCAGTGAAAGAACGCCGGTAAAATTCGTTATCAGATATAGAGCGAGGTCTTTTGTTTTTTGGCTGTTTAGGTTGTGCCGGTCTACAATATCTTTGTAAAGCAGGTCATCAAAATATTGGGCCAGGACTTTTGTTTTGAATTCTTTTTCTTTTAATGTTATGTCCGGAAAGCCGCCGTAATATAGATAGTCTCCAAATGCATTTATTACCATATGCTTTTCTTTTTCCAGAATCAGGCCCTTTTTTAGTGAATTTAGGTCTAGTGCAATGTTTTTGAAAGAAAGAAATTCCTGAAAACTGAGCGGAAAAACATCAAAGGTCAGATTTCTTCCAGTCAGTAATGTCGAATATTCCTTTTTAAGAAGATACGAACAGGAACCGGATATTATGAATTTGCAGTCTGATTTTAGGTCATAATGCCTGCGTATCCACAATTCCCATTTTTCTTTTCGCTGTATCTCGTCAAGAAAAACATATGCCTTTTTGCCAGGATTTATGCGTTCTTTATATGCTGAGTAAATCTCATCAAGAGAATCATTTGCTAATCTATTATCTTCAAGATTTATGAACAATATCTGTTCTGGCGCAACGCCATTTTTCAGCAATGCGTCAATCATTTGGTACATAATAGTGCTCTTTCCTGACCTGCGCACACCGGTTATTATAGTAACTTCTTTTATAGTTACTGATTTTATCAATAACTCATATGCTTCTCTTCTAATTCCCATTAATTCCTCCAGGACTTTTTTAGTCAGCCACCACGGGTTTGAATCAATGAGTTTATTTACGTCCATACAGTATATTATAATAACAAATATATAAATGTTACGGTATGCCGTAACAAAAACTACATAAATGTTACGGTTCATCGTAACTTCGGTGCATATCTAAAAAATAGATTTTATAGATGAATATGATTAAAATTGTATGAATTTATCGAGATTTTGCATTTTTTGGGCAGGTTATTGTTTCTTTTTGAAATGTTAAACTACACTACACCCCCATATTTTCTTTGTAGAACTGCTTGATATGTTTAATACGCAGGTAAACTTATGCGTAAAGTTTTTCTCCTCATTGAACACTCATGCAGCATTGCGGGGTGCGCCGTTAAACAAAATCATAACTCTCCGCAATTTCAGATTTTGGGGCTGAAAAAGCCTCTAAATAGATACTGCAAAATATATATTTTACAGAAGAAATGTATTTAAATACTGCTCGACAATAAATAATATCTACTTATTAGTGGCATTATGTGGATTGCGCGTGTATGAATTTGTTCGGTCTATTTTTGCAGTCCCGAAACTATGGGTGACTCAATAGAAAAGGTCATCAAATTTTACCGTGAAAACGAACAAGCTGTAAAAGATTCTAACCGAGCGAGAAAAGATATTTCTGAGATTTTATTCGGTTTATTGTCCGAAGACGATTCTTCAGAACTTAATGGATTAAAGCAAAAATATCAGTTTGACGCCGAAGAAATTGTAGGCGCTCTAAGTTCAGGATATTCTGAAAAAGATACCGGTTTTATAGACATTAACGAGGCAAAAAAGGACATTACACGTATGATGAAAATCGGCAAGGCTGAAAAAGCAGTCCGGCTTTTGCACACCTATGAAGGCCAACTCAATTACCGAGAGCTTGTGGAAGCAGTTGTTGAAGGAAATTTCGTCGGAGGAGCAAGAATTCCACAAGAGTATGTGCCAAAGGATATAGTTGTTGAATATCGAAATATTGAACTCGAATATGCGGCAAAACGCATAGAATCTTCTGCGAACAGCATTGAGAATCCAATGGTTGACATAAACCGTGGCAAATTAAACGAATCCGGAATTGACGATGATTCCGTTTTCAGAGACTTAAAATCAAGAGCAACTTCATGCGCCGCACTTGCATTGACAAGCGCGTCTAACATAACTGAGAAACTTGGCGAAGACGTGGCGCCAATCACAAGAAAAATGATGCAATTGGCGGCAGGTTTCAATAAACTCGGAAATACGCCTAATCTATGGACTTTGGACAAGTTTTACGCGGAACAAAAAGAGCAGAATCCGGAGTTAACGTCGGATGACTTTTTAATCAATTATTTTTCAAATACGGAATTAATGAAAATTACGGTTCCTGAACAATTTAAATTGTTTAAAGAGAATAGTGAGCTTTCAATACCAAACGTACTGAGAGCCATTGCAAATGAATTAAGGGAAGGCTATCAGATACGGGTATAATCTTTTGAAATAGAGCCTAACGAGCAAATCGCTTAGGGTTTGTAAAAACTCCGGTGTTTTGTGTTGTTTTTTTGGCAATAGAAACCTTTAAATATATGTATGACTCTATAGTGGTGTCATTAATTATGTGGTGTTTGAAATGGAGCCTAAAATTGAGCAGAAAGAGGAAGGAATTAAGCAGAATGATGAATTCAAAAAATTTACTGGTTACGCCGGTTATGCCAATAAGAACCGCTATACTTCCGAGGATCTCAAAAAATTCAACGAAGTGTCAGAGCAATTAATGGCTTATGAGCATAGCGGCATAAGCTGGAAAAATATGGAAGGGGCACCGATACTCACTCAAAACAACGAGCAAAGCAAAACCGCTATTGGCAGCAAAAAGTTAAATAACTGGCAATATTTGCGCATGGACGGAACTGACAAGTACAACGAATCTGCAGAGCTTCAAGATAAAATAGAGCATATCCTGAGCGGTATAAGTCTGGATGCTAGCGCGAAGGAACCGACAACCAAACCAATAGATTACCGTGATTTAACTGCTCTGGATGATTTTGACAGTGTCAATAATTGGGAATTTCCGCGGCTTACAGAAGGCGAGAATCCTCCTGAAAAAGGACGAACACCATCAGAGAGCTACCGAGGTCTTGCAATAGGTGGACATCACACAGAAAGCCTTGAGGATATTATTGGCGATCGCTGGTACAACAAAGAATTCGAGGCTGCTAAATATGGCGCAAAAATTAAAAATCTTCTTGAAACCGGAGATTTTGCTTCACTTGCACGTACTTATTTGGAAAAAGAAAAAGCAACAAAAACGTCTCAAAAGGAAGATGTTTTTGAAAAAGCCTACGAATTGATTACTGGTGGCAAAGAAGGGCTGTTTTTATTGGAACGATATCTTTCGGAATATTTACAAGATTTCGAGCAAGAACGCGTTTCAGTAGCTAAAAAAACAAAATTCCGAAGAAAAAAATCCGCCACATACAATAGGGAAATTAATAAATGCCTGGAAACAAATTCTTTTGCTTCAGCCGCACGCACATATATGGAAATGGAGATAGCAACCGGCGAAATCCAAGAAACCAAGGTTTATGAAACAGCATCTAAGCTGATTTGCGAAGGCAAGGTTAAAACCGGTATGCGTTTATTGAACAGCTATTTTTCTGAGCGACAACACTATATTGAACACGGTGATATAACGCATAAAAAAAAGAAAACTGCATCGAAAAAGCACAAACCTGGTTCAAAACAAGCACCCTATGAATTCTGGTGGGATGATTTTGATAGACGGAATGAGTGGGTGGATTGGCGTAAGAATCTGCAAAGCGAATCTGAATCGCAATGAACTCGCGGGAAGTTACAAATTCGCAAGACAAAAGCGTTGATTTTGATCGCCATTGTTAAACAAGAACTAGAAATTACTGCTTCATTTTCACCAATTTCTCGGTAAAAGCATCCAAATCCTTAGCAATCGAGCTTCCGATTTCAGTAAGAACAACGAATTTTATCCGGCCCTTTTTCTCAAAGCTGATAAGCCCTGTCTTTTTGAGCGTAGAAAGAATTTTTACAGTATGTGCGTAAGTGCAGTCGGCGCATTTTGCAAGTGTCGATGCATAGCTTTTTTCGCCGCTGTTTTTCAGGCCGACAATGATTTTCACAGGCTTTTCGTGCATGAAAAGATATGCTAGAACATTGTCTTTTTTCGGCATTAAAACATCTCCAATTTTTATTGTTCGCGCTGGTATATATTGTTTAGTTGTTTGAGATTTATATATTCCATTATCTATATTTCATTGCAAATAAAGTATCTGTAATGAAACACATGAAAATAGATGGGGTTATTATTTTTCACAATTTCAGTGATTTCGTTTATGCGCCCGGTATGCATTATAATTATGCAAAACCGTCAAAACATAAATTCCTGTGAATATTGTCGTCAGATATGTTGCATAATCTTTCTGCTTCTCAAAAAGAAGCACAAGAACTGCAATAAGCACCGCTAAATCCAGTATTTTGAACGCAGCAAAATCTTTCTGTCCGTGTTTCAAAAGAAACCGCGCAACCGGATTTTCTTCAGCTCGTATGCCGTGTTTTCTGGTGATGTTTAGCGTCTGGTACAGGTCGACAATCCAAAGAATTGCGAGAATCGCAAAAAGATACGTTATTGTCTGCATACGAAGAGCGCCTATATAACCAGTTTAAGCTTTAGTGTTATGAAAAGCAAGAGCGCGACAACGCCCACAAGTAGAAGTATCTGCAGAATGTCTGCAAATTCTACCTTTTCATGCCCGAGAATCTCTTTTTTTATCGAGTTTAATTTTGACATGTGAATCACATAACAATATGTATAGCCCCACGAGGAATTTCATCGAAAAATTCGATTTTGAACCTCGGTCAGAGGATCCAGAGTCCCCTATGCTTGGCCACTACACCATGGGGCTGCATAGTGTATTTAAGCCGAAAAGATTAATAAATGCGTTTCTAATTCCCGCCACCCTATTTGTCGCCATAATCAATGCCCATGCGCTTTACAATGAAGTTGCGGACATATTCGAATCGCTGGCTGTTGGGCTTAAGATAGTATTTTTTTACGCGCTCAGAAAAGTTCTGCTCATACGGTCCGCGCCCGAGAAAGAATCTTATATTTCCAAGCCCGAGTATTTTTTTTGCATCCTCTAGTGTTTTATGCTTTTTCTTTCTTTCAATCAGGTGGTACGTCTCCTTTGGAAATGCCTTTTCAAGGTCTTTTTTTGACGAATACGTTGTCGCTTTTGGAAAATCCTTTCCCCGTATTTTTTTATCCTTGATTTTTTTAGTTTTATCGTCTTTGTATTTGGTGGCAAATTCAAATTTTTGAAGCCGGCCGTAATGTTTTGTATCCAGTGCATATTCCTTTCCGTCTTTTTCAAATAGTATTATCGGCCTGCCGTTGATTTTATGCGGCAGCCCCAGAATGTCATTGATATATATTTCTAATTCTTCCTGCATTGCCTTGCTTTCCATGACTTTTGCCGCAACAACATTTTTGCTCATCATATAATTGACGAATTCAAAATCGGCATCTTCGCCTTCAGAGCCTGTCGCGCTTGTCTTGAAATTGGTTCTGTTTAGCACCAGTTCCTGAAAGCTGTAGTACCATTCGCCTTCCTTCACATTTGTCTTTGAACCATCACATTTCGTGCCCCACTTATTTATTCCGGATGTGTCATATATCCATTCTTCAGTTATCCAGGGATAGTCTGAAATCAGGCCTTGATTGGGGTGCAGGTAAATGTTATCCCGCTCCCAGTTTCCGAATGCAACAACTCCCGCTTTTTCAATTTCTTCTGCTGGCGGCCTGTGCGGGTCTGGAGGAACAAATGATTTCCAGAACCATAACTTTACTTTGTGAGTTGATACTGCTATGGCGTTTAGCCGCACAGTATTCATCTTGGTATTCTTTCGGGTTCCGGCGTTTTCAAGTGAGTCTTCAATCATTTTGTATCTCGCAATTGTGGGCTTAAGCCATTCGCGATATTCATCAAGGCTTTTTTCGCGGCTCGCTTCAAGAGACTTCAATGCATCCATCCTGCGCATGACATTGCTTCTAAAGAACCCAATCCAATCCTGGTACGCATTCCATTTGACTTCAAGCATGCGCTTTTCAACTGTCGGAAGGTCTTTAAGCATCTTGTCTTTTTCAAGGTCTTCTTTTTTCTCCATTCTGAAAAAATCATCAACTACTGTTGGCATGATGTTGTGGTTTCGCAAAAACGCCATTGAAAGCCTGCCGGGCCCCTGAGCCCCTCCGCCGCCGGCATGATAATCAACTTCCTCCATGAATGTTGTTTTTAGAGCCAATTCGGCTTTGTGTTTTTCTTTCTTTCTTTCTTCAGGGGATGTTTTTTCATCAATTTTCATTTCGGCTTTTTCCAATTGCTCTTCAAAGTCCTCATATTTCAAAAGATCGTGCTTTACAAGCTCCAAGTCTGCAATAGACTGGCTTATTTTCACAAGCCCTTCACGTATTTTTGCCTCAAGTGTTTCCTTTCTTCCGTGCGTAAGTTCGTAGTATTGGTGATGCACTGGTGTTACATCCAAAGTTTCTTCGACTTTTATTACAGTCCAATTGTCTTTTGGTAGGTCGAAAACAAGGCTCATATAAATATTGAGGCAGAATCCGGGAGGACCTGTCGGATTCAGCAGTGTGTTTTGGTTAGTTCCGCTGCTTGCAAGCGCATAGCTCCATGCAGGGCCGCTCGGCTTGAAAAAGTCATCAAATGCTTTGCCTTCTTTTGTGTTATAGTCTGATTGTTTTCCAGCAGATGCAAAAGATTTATAAGATATGTCCTTGAGAATAAATGCCATAACAATCAGTTATTTGATATTGTGCGCGAGGTGATATATATCTTTAGAACAGCAGAAGATAAATCCCGCCGATAAGGGAAACAAGCCCTATAAGAACTCCCGTATATCCAAATCCCTCGGGCTGATAGTCTGTACTGCTTGGAAATCCGAAAACCATGTATGCGCCAAAAAGCGTTATTATTATGCCCCAGAGCCTGCGCTTAATGAGTTCTGCAGAAACCGTTGTATAAAGCATCCACCCGCCGGCAACAATCAGAATTATACTTGCTGTAAGGGCGATGTACATTTTAGTATCGTTTGCTTTAAGCTTTTCGATCATAAATGCAAGGAACAGCCCTACGCCGATTAATATTGCGGATAATAAAAGAGACATTTTTACACCACAGATTATTTTTTAGCGTACATTGAATTATGAATGCACTAAAATCCTCTCACTTGCGTTCGAGGCTTTTGAAGAGTTCCTACCTCAAAAAAGCTTGAAACTCATGTTTAGAGGAGTTTCATGATTTCTTAGTAGTCGCTTTGAATTTTGAGATAAGCGCGTTATAATCCGTTTCATTCATTTTTCTGCTTTTTTTCATGTGCGCAAGTATGTCTTTAACAGTTGCAAGCGATGTCAGCGCAACACCGGCTTTTTTCAGAACTTCCCTACTTCCTATGCCGTATTCCACAACGACAATTGTGTCTGTGATTTCTCCACCCGCCTGCCTTAGTCCGTTGATGAAACCGAGTTTGCTTTCACCGGAACGTGTGATATCATCAATCAGAAGTACGGTTTCACCAGGCTTAAGATAACCCTCTATCTGTGACTTCATTTTTTCCGGAAGTTCTTTTCTCACAAAAATCATCGGAATGTTTGTTTTAAGCGAAACAGCGGTTGCAAGAGGTATCCCTCCGGTGAACGCTCCTGCTATTTTGTCAGGATTTATTTCACGTACCCGCTCAGATAGAAGGTCTGTCAGGATGTCAAAATTCCGCGGGCTTGAAAGTATGTGCCTCACATCGAAATAAATAGGTGTTGTCCATCCCTGCGGAAAGTTTTTCTTTCCTTCAAATACTATTGCTTCCGCGCTGTAAAGGACTTCGTATATATTTTGCATAATTCTTCTTGCGCGCCAAAGCTTATATTGCTGAACTGCGAAGTTCGCGCTTTGCCGAAATTCATCAAGCGCTAAAGCATATTTTCACGGTTTTTCATCTCAAGCACAGGGCCTGCTGCAATATAGAACAAGAACGGCGCAACAAGCAGCTTGTCCGGCCGTAATGCAAGCACAATGCCAAGAAAAAGCGCGAATACCAAAAGGAATATCCCTAGATTTTTCGAGCGTATGTTTTGCTTGAAGCTCGGGTACTTTACTTTTGAAATCATGAGGTATGCTATAAATATCACAAGCACGGCAAGCGTTTTTGGCGCGATTTTTGTTTCTGTATATATGAGCGCCGAAATGAATACGCCGGCAACAGGTATCGGCAGGCCCAAAAAATATTTCAGGCCTTTTAATATATTGAATCTCGCAAGCCTGATGGCTCCTGCAACTACAAGGCATGCTGCCGCAGCCGCGCCGAGAAGGCCCACTGATGAAAGCGTCGCGGAATAGACCAGAAGCGCCGGAGCGACCCCGAAAGAGACAATATCAGACAGCGAATCAAGCTCTTTGCCGAATTCTGATGTATTGTCAAGAAACCTGGCAACTCTGCCATCAAGTCCGTCGAAAATTAGCGCGGCGAAAATCGCAATAGCGGCGTTTGTGTAATCTGCTTGTAATGTAAATATTATTGAACTGAATCCGGACACTATGTTTCCGATAGTTATTGCGTTTGCAAGATGGTTTGTTATTCGAGCCATACAATTACATATTATCAGAATCTTTTATATGTGTGTTGGGTGCACAGAGCAAGTCCTAAAATGCAGTAACTTTTTTCTTTGCAGTATTCAGGTATTTTGTCGTCCCCTGGATTTTTGTTGTAAAAGCGTCTGCGGCAAGCTCTTCTGAATTCAGTTCATTATTGAATTTTTTCAAAAATGCAAACGGCGAAAAATTCAAGAAAAATGCCGAAAGCTTTGCAAACGGTGCCTTTGTCCGCGTACGGCGCAGTTCGTGCAAAAGCACTGTTTCGGTTTCTTTTTTGAAAGCAAATCGCTAAGCTCTACTGAAAGAACAATCATTGAGCGCGGCCATGAAAAAGAGAATGCAAACAGCTTTGGCGAATCCGCGAAAAAACAGCAGGGTGAAACGTTCGGCATTGCAGAATGTTTCGAAATAAATTCGGACATGCTGGTTTCTGCAGGAATTTTTCTCGCATGGTTTAAGCGAAGATATATTTCAGGAAATCCAAAAACAAAGGATAGCGCCATGGCAGAAGGAATAGAATATGCTGCAAGCTCGACAAGAGCCATGTCGCATGAGCATCCGCATTTCATAGAGAATGCGAAAAACACCGGAGTGAAAAAAGAGCCGCAAGATGCACGCACATCAGCTTGATTTTTTGGCTTGTGCTATTTTTTGGCGCCCTCATAGCATATATTGCTGCAACAGCGATTGCCAAAGACGCTGCGGCACCAAGCCACTGGCGACGCAAAGCGGCGAAGCAGCTTGCGGATGCGCGCATTCGCGGGCTATGCGCGGGCTTTTCGCATACTTGATAAAGAATCAGCAAGCTTGGGAATATAAAGCAGGCTAAGGCGCTTTTGTTGAAATACAACATAACGATTGTGCCTGCAATGGTGCTTTCTTTTGAAGCAAGCGCATATTCGCGGCTTTCTCCAGTATGGGGGCGGGGTAGTATAGAAAAAGACGGCACTTATGTGTTCAGGGCGGCTAATTTGGCGGGCTTATAAAGATTTGCCTGCCAATAAATTATCGCGCCTGCAAAAAGCGGTTCCGCGCAGTAAATAAATATGTGTTTGTTATGATTTGCCTTATTGCATTAGTTATTTTTGCAGTTCTTGGAATATTTTCAGCGAAGTATAGGGGGCTTTCGAAAGAGGCGTTCAACTGCGTATTTAGAAGAATTACGCTTCGAAAGTGCGAAACAGGATTTGACAAGAAGATGAAGGCCGGAATTGTTTCGCGCCTCATGAATAAAAGCCCTGCGGCGGCAAGATTAATGCACCGTCATTTTGAAGCGATTTCGTGGCTTTTTACAATAACTTTGCTTGTCAGTATGTATTATTCCGGACTCGGCCTTTATAATTATGCCGTTTATAATAATTGCAACGGGCAGCAGGGCGATTTTTGCATATTTAATGCCGTATCCGGGCAGTCAGAAGGATTCGCGCTGTCGGATATACCCCTTAACGAATTTCCGTCGTTAGGCCCGAAAGATGCGCCGGTACAGATTGTGGAATTCGGGTGCTTTCAGTGCCCTTACACAAAGGCGGCGAAGCCGGAATTAAAGAAGATTCTTGAGAAATATACAGGCAAGGTCCGCTTTACATTTATGTACGCCCCGATACCGCACCATGTCAATGCCATCCACGCCGCAGAAGCGGCTGCACGCGCAGCTGAGCACGGAAAGTTTATGGAGTATCATGACGCGCTTTTCCAGCAACAGGAAGAAATAAGCAAGCTTACGCCGGATGAGGCACTGATTGTGTTTCAGAACATTGCAGAAGATGTGGGGCTTAATGCTACTGAATTTGAGACCTGCATCACTTCAGGCAGTGCTTTTGGGAAAATCCAGCAGTCAATAGACTACGCAAATAAGCTCGGCATAAGCCAGACGCCTACATTTTATTTGAACGGGAAAAAGCTATATGGTCAGATAACCGAAGCAGATGTCAAAAAAGTGCTTGGCGGGTGATAGCATCATCGATTTTTTTGTAAAGCTCATTAACTGTGCTGTTGTTTTCTATTGTAATGTCTGCCATCTCAAGCACCTTTGCAAGGCCTTTGTTCTTTATATCCTGCTCATCCCTGCGCTCAATATCTGCATTGCCTGAGCGTTTGATGCGTTTGTTTGCGTCAGCAACCAAGTTTATTAGCATGAATATCTCAGAATTGCTCTTCAGATAAATAGCCTCTTCAGGGCTTCTTACACCGCTTATGATAACGGACTTTGCGCCGGATTCTTTAATCTTTTCAACAAGCCTTTGCGCCAAAGCGTCCTGTCCGTATTTTTTGCGCAGTTTATCTCCGGCGGCAGACATGTTTTCTTTAGTCAGCGGCAATTCATGTTTTTTTAATTCGCCGGCAAGCACATCTCTAGAAAAATCAAACCATACGAAGCCATACTTTTCAGAAATATATTTTGCAGCAGTGTCCTTTCCGGAGCGCGCAAGGCCTGTAATCGCTATAATGTGCATATCTTTCATATGCCGGAATGATTATTTAAAGAGGTTTTATTGAGGCCGTATTTCAATTATGTGATGATTCGCGTATGGGTTTATCAAACATACGGGCATATAATCTCAGAAAATTAGTCAAAAATAAAAAAAGAAAGTTGCGAGAAGCCGAACCATTTAAGCCCGTACTTCCCGCGAATATATTTGCCGCAGTGTCCTTGCCCGAGCGGGCAAGACCTGTTATGGCGAGTATATTCATTTAATATGCCTTTGCTTTTAATAAGTGTGCTTTATGTGCAAGTTGCCGTACAAGTACCAGGGAAACAGTCTGCATCAGCTGCGCATACAAGAGTGGTATCTGTGGTGCAACACACGCTAGTTGTAGTACCGCCACCGGCATCAGCAGATCTGATTTCACTGCATGGAACGGTGTATGCACAAGCAGAACAGTCTGTGGTGAAATCACATTCTGCAGTGGCAGGTTGTGTACCACAATAAGATATTGCTTGAGAATTGCACTGTATCTGCTTTTGTGTTGCAGACGTTGTTGCAGTTGTTTGCGTACCAGTTTTCGTAATGCTTCCACTCGTAAACATTATCACAGCGAGTGCGATCACAACAAGGACCACTACGCCAATAATTATCTCCATCGGCAGCGATAAACCCTTTTTACCGTTTTGTTTCATAAAAATCTTACTTTATTATATGTGGATACGTATATATAAAGATTATCGGTATCTGTGGGAGTTGCGTTCAAAAGTTTACTAACAGTACCTATGGCCCCCCAATGTACGAAGGTTGCTAGTCGGAAGATGGTGTAAAATCCAACATTTTGCGAGTTATCGTGTTTTGAATATACTTTATATTTTGCAAATGTTATATTTTCTGAAAAATTCGTTTGAATTAAATCTCTTATCTACGTACAGGGTACGTCAGAAATACAACCGCTACAATCAGTGTCAGCATCGCAGCTTCCGCCGGGGTTTGCATTGCAGTACGATATTGCCTTAGTATTGCATATTATCTGGTCGTTTGCAACTTTCCCAGATTCATCAGTTCTTGTTCCTGTTTTCGTAATGCTCCCGCTTGTGAATAATATTACTGCGAGCGCAATCACAATAAGAATCACCACGCCAATAATGACTTCCATCGGCATTGATAGTCCTTTTTTGCGAGGGGGTTTCATAGAAATCCTGTAATTCATTATGCATCAAAGACTATATATAATTTTGTGGAATTTGTGGGTGCTGTTGCACAATTCGCAGAGCACATACATCTTAGCGTTATCTGCAAAGCTAAAACCGAGTCATTCAAAATTCTTGCGTTCAACGCTAAGATTTGAGCAAGAATTTTGGCATATATAAATCTTATGCAACAGCACCGAATTTGTGATTCATTGTCTTAAAAACATTCCTTAAGATTTTAATCAGAAAAAGAATAAAAGGGCGGAAGAAATACCGTCTTCCGCCCTTTGCATTATAGTTTATCTTTTTGAATTTTTTGTTGTCTTTTTTGCTCTTGAATAATCTCGTGCTGTTTCTTCAACAACATTTTTTAGGCCAAAACCAAGCGCTATTGCAAGGCCTAAGCTGACTGCGCCCACAATCAACAAAAGGATGTTGTCGATTAAGAACGTATCAACTTTAAGGATATTGAGCGAAGTAGATATGCCAACATACACTATCAGGAAGAACAATATCTTTCCGACAATGCTGGAGTATAGTTCTTTTGAGCCTAAAATCTGTTCCTTTGCATATATTGCAGCGCCATAACTCACAAGAAGAACCAGCGTAGCGCCTATAACGCCAGGTATGAAGTTGATAATGCTGTCTACAATGGATATTAGCACAGGGATTTCCAGAATGTCCGCAACTGCCTGTATTGTTACGAAGTATATCCACCATTTTGCGATTATTGAAAATATCGCGCTCAGATTTAGAGCAATGTGTTCATGCTCGGTAACATACTTATCCAGATTGACGCGGATAAGCATTTTTTCAACAACAGCGCCAACTACACGACCGATAATATAGCCTATTACAAGCACAATTACAGCGTATACTAACGCCGGAAATCCGACAACAATGCTCTGATAGAGATTCGTTAATGCAAATTCAAGTGAGACTACCATTTATATCACGTATTGTACTATTGTGCGCAAGGAGTATATATAGATTTAAAGATGTGCCGCACACCATATTACCTATGTCAGACATTGAAACTCTTCGGCACAGCGCGTCGCATATTCTTGCAGCGGCAGTGAAAAAGTTATATCCTAATGTAAAATTAGGCATAGGTCCGGCAGTTGCTGACGGATTCTATTATGATTTTGGCAAAAAAGAGCCGTTTACGCCAGAGGATTTGGCGAGGATAGAAAAATCCCTGCAGCACATTGTTAAGCAGAATGTGACGTTTGAAAAAATTGATGTTGACTTTGCAGAAGCGAAAAAAATGCTGAAAGATGAGCCCTATAAATTGGAATTGCTTGAAGAGCTTAAATCAAAAGGCGAAAAAATTACATTCTACAAAAGCGGAGATTTCATTGATATGTGCAGGGGTCCGCATGTTGCATCAGCAGGAAAAATCGGCGCGCTAAAGCTCACAAAAATATCTTCGGCATACTGGAAAGGAGACGAGAAAAAAGACAGCATGCAAAGAATATACGGCGTTGCGTTTGAGTCGCGCGAGGAACTTGATGTGCATGTCAAGATGATTGAAGAGGCGGAGAAAAGAGACCACAGAAAATTAGGCCGGGAATTGGATCTTTTTCATATTGACGATATGGTGGGATTGGGCCTGCCTCTCTGGCATCCGAAAGGAGCTATGCTCTGGAGAGTTATTGAAGATTTTTGGTATAAACAGCATATTGCATCAGGTTATTCTTTAGTGCGCACCCCTCACATAGGAAATAAAGTTTTATGGGAAACCTCCGGTCACTGGGGATTTTACAATGAAAGCATGTATTCTCCGCTTGAAGTCGGGCAAACACTAAAAGAAAATCAGGAAAAGAAATCAGCAAGCGCGTCAGAGCAATATCTTTTAAAACCGATGAATTGCCCGTTTCATATACAGATTTATAAAAACCGGCCGCATTCTTATCGGGAATTGCCTTTGCGCTGGGCAGAATGCGGAACTGTTTACAGGTTCGAGAAAAAAGGCGAGCTGTCTGGCCTAACGCGCGTGCGCGGATTCACACAGGATGATGCACATATTATCTGCGCAGCAAATCAAGTTGAAGATGAGTTAAAACGAGTTGTTGAGTTTATATTATTTATCTTCAAATCTTTCGGCTTTGATATATCCAAAATAAATGTTTATCTTTCTGTTAGGGATCCGGCCGGCACCAAATATGCCGGAACAGGAGACGGCTGGAAATTTACCGAAGGAGTTCTGGAAAAAGTAGCCAAAGAAAAGGGGCTAAATTACAAAAAGGACATTGGCGGCGCAGTCTTTTATGGACCGAAGCTGGATTTTAAAATCAAAGACGCCCTTAATCGCGAATGGCAGTGTTCTACTTTGCAGTTTGATTTCAATTTACCCGAAAGGTTCGAGATGACATTTGTCAACAACCAAGGAAAAGACGAACGCCCTTATATGCTCCATAGGGCGTTGTTCGGTTCTTACGAGAGATTTATCGGCCTGTTAATTGAGCACTACGCCGGCAAATTCCCGCTGTGGCTTTCGCCGGTGCAGGTGAAAGTTCTGACAGTAAATGACCGTAATGCTGATTTCGCGCGCGAAATAGTTTCGAAATTAAATTCTGAAGGCTTAAGGGTTGAGCTTGACGACGCAAGCGAAACAATTGCAAAGAAAGTAAGAAACGCGCAGCTTGAGAAAGTGAATTATATTCTGACAATCGGCGACAAGGAGCAGGAAGCAAAGACTCTGGCGGTCAGGACGCGCGAAGGCAAGGTGGAGTTTAGCGTTGCGGTTGATAAATTTGTTTCTGATTTGAAGAAGGAGATTGAGGAGAGGAAGTAGTTGAGGCAGTTAAATGAAACCGATCAATTTACGAAAAAGAGATTTCTTTTTAGGTATGATGTTTGCCTTGCTGATAAACATTATAACCGCAATATGGGGTGAATATCTAATTAGAGCTTTTGATGTTTTATGCGACCGTTCGAATTGCAATGGAAACATCACGATATTCAATGTGATGACATTTGGAACAATGGGCATTATTCTCGTTATTTGGTTTTTTTGGAGAGAGGCTAATAAATCATAAGCTATGGATAAATAAAAAATCAGGTCAAAGATAATCAAATAATCGCGCGCACCCCAAAAACCTTGCGCGGCTGCCGATAATTATAGTATCTGCAAAAAGTAATTCCGTCAGTTACATTTTGTAACCAACTGATTTGAATCGTACCCAAATTGGGTATGGTTGAGGGGGGATAACGCGCTCTTAGGTGACTACAATCTTTAAATATGTAGTCACCCAAATATATTTCATGCATGTTGAAATAAGAGCGCGCGGCAAAAAGAAGAAATACTATCTCGCGCATTCAATCCGGAAAGGAAGCAAAGTAAAGAAGATAAGTTTTTATCTCGGCTCGGACCTTTCAAAAACAGAGCTCGCGCAAAAGAAAAAGCATGCAGAATTAATAATTCTTGAGCGGATAAAATCGCAGAAAATCATCCGTGATCCATTTCGAATAATTCTTTCAGAAGAAGAGCTTAACGAAATCAAGGCGCTTGAAGCAAAGGGAAAAATACGCATTGCGCATCTATCGGATGCAGACTGGGCGAAATTCGCGCAATTGTTTACATATGACACAAATGCAATCGAGGATTCGACAGTTACTGCGAAAGAAGTAAAAGATATTCTTGAGAAAGATAAATTGCCAAAGAAGCCAAAATACGAAATATCAGAGACTTACGGCGTATCGGATGCAATCGGCTACATACGCACAACAAAAGAGCACATTTCATTAAACCTGATAAAGAAACTGCATGAAATCGTCTTCAAAAACTCAAAGACATTCGCCGGACAATACCGTGAAAAAGGCACTGAAGTCTCAGTTATTGACGCAGACGGAACTGTAGTGCATCAAGGCGCGCCATCCCAATACATAACATCGCTTCTCGAAGAGTTAGAAACTTGGTACGGCAAAAATAGGAAAAAGTATCCTCCGTTCATTCTTGCCGCGGTTGTCCACAACCAATTCGAGAACATTCACCCGTTTCAGGACGGCAACGGAAGAGTGGGCAGGCTTCTGTTAAATAATATTCTAATAAAGCACAATTTTCCGCCGGTAAATATCGAGCTGAGGAACAGAAAAGAGTACTATAGCGCTTTGCAGGAATACGAAAACGGCAACCTGCGGCCGACGATAGAGCTAATAATAAAGGAATATAAAGCGATGAAAAATAGCTACGCCGTATAACAAAAACGCGCAGTTATATCTGCGCGCCATTTAAGGGGTGATGAATCCTAGGGCTCAGTATATCTCTTCAATAGGAATATTGCATATGTTAAAAGTGTGATGGCTGCTGACAGGAAATAATATCCAAGCCCTGCAATACATCCGACAATTGCGCTTGTCCAGATGCTTGCAGCAGTTGTAAGCCCGGAAATTTTTCCTTTTGAAGTCATAATCTGCCCTGCGCCTAAAAATCCTACGCCGGTGATAACTGCAGCGATTGCCCTTGCGCCAGAATCGGCGACTGGAAATGCGAGCAGACTGACGGATACAATTGCTGCTGACGACATGCATACGAGGCTGTGGGTTCTCATTCCGGCGGATTTTCCCATTTTCTCGCGTTCCGAACCGATTACAAGCCCCAGAATGAGTGCGAAAATAATGTGCAATAGTATTGAAATTTCTTGAAATGTTATCGTCGTTTCCATTAGTCAAATACGCAGTTATTTCTTTTTATATTTTCAGATCATGCGGGGGCTATGGATAGGTTCTGGCGCAAAGCAATCTTTTAAAGTGCCGGGATTTAAAAGAGGGCCCGCAGAAACAAAAAAATTGCCCGTTAGTTAGGCAAATAAACTAAGCAGGCCATAATCCAAGATATCCAAGAATCATCATGATTAATCTTTGCAATTTTTCTGAAATGTTGCCAAGCAGATGGCCTGTGTAGTAAGAACCATTATTTTCTGATTCTGAATAATTCTCTGTTTCATCATCGTAGCGCGTTTCATTTTCTAAACTATCCGACGCGTTGTGTTTGTCATCGTCTTTATCTTTTGAGAGTTTGTCGTTTTCATATTCTAGTTTTTTATCTTCTTTATGATCTTCCTTATCATCGTGCTTTTCGTCTTTATCATCCTTTTCCTTTGTTTTCTTTTCTTTTTTGCCGTCGCCATGCCCTCCGCCGCCATTCGAGGGCGGATTAGTTGGAATAATCACTGTCGTATTAATTGAGAAAAATACTTCAGAATAATTTTCAATTCCTATTGAATTGTTTGCGTAAACGCGGATATTCTGCGTGCCGTTGGGCAGAACGCCCGCATGCCCAGAAATTGATGATGCGTTGCTTGTGTAATTTTGCCCGGGCGCACCGTTTATGGAAATCCACGCTTTATCAACAGGTTCTTCAAATGTTGCGTTAATAAAAATTATGTTTGTGTTATATGTTCTGTTTTCAGGGCTGATTATTGTCACTTTCGGCGGCGCAATAACATATATTGATATTTCTTCTGAAACAGTATTCAGGCCGTCTGATGCGCTGAAAGTTATTGTGTGTGTTCCGGTTTCATTTAGAGTGTAAGTGGTTTCATTTGCAGGCGAAATTTCAGTTTCGTCAAATAAAATTACGTATTGAAGCGTATCGTTATTTGGGTCAGTTGCATAAACCCCAAGCGATATGGTTCGCCATTGCCCGAAAGAAGAGCCATTTTCTGGCACGGTCGATATTATTTCCGGCGCGTAATTGATATTTTCGGTGATTGTTGTTGATTCGTTAAGCGCGCTCCAGTTTGAGACATATATGCTTACGGACTTATTTTTTGCTGCTGTGAAGTTTATGCTTTCGGAGGATTCCAAGCTGTCAAGAGCAACGACTATGTTTTTTTCAGAATCGTTTGTCTTTACGCCTATACTTGCGGTTTCGTTAAGCTCGAATATGTCGCGCGTTTCGTTTGTTGCGGAAATGTTTTTGAAATATATTATGCTTGAGTTTTCGCCGATTGCGCGTGTTATTTTCAGGCTGTAGTTTCCGTCAGCGTATCCGTCAACAAAAAATCGGTATGTTTCATTTGCAGGTAGCAGGTATTTTTCATGTTCTGTATCAAGTATTTCTGAGTTCGGAATTTCTGTTACGTATGCTCCGTTGACGTATCCTGTAATGCGGCCGATAGAATCTTGCGCGCGCAGATGCGCCGGGCTTTCAAGGCCGACAATGAGCTCGTTTGCGCGGTATGGCTTGAATATGCTTCTATTATATAGCGAATAGTTGAATCCGAATGTTCCAAGAGCCCAGCCGTGAAGCGGGAGGTAATTAAATGTTTTTGTTTCATATATGTTTCCGGAAGATGAAAAATTATCAATGCTGAAGTTCCGGTAATTGTCAAACAATATTTTGAATGTATCGGCAGTTATCGGTTTGCTGTAAGAGTACAATACGGATTCATTTTTATTTTCATCGGAGCGGAATCCGTGAAATATATACGTTCCATATTTGTAGATCGAACCACATCTACCAAAACCATCGCACGTTCTTGTAGCTACGTCACTTATTTCGAATCTTTTGATGCCTTCTTTTATTCCACTCCATCTGTTTTCATAATGTGTTAGAAAAATAGCGTCAAATCCGGTTCGATACGTTTCGGTTACTTGTTTGTTTTCTGCTAGTTCATCAATAAGTACGGTCCCCAGTTGATATGCGGCATATTTTTCTCCGGTTTTTGTGTTGTTAAGTCCTGCAAACATAGCGAGCGTTCCATTTATTAAAAACTTCCGGCATTGAATAACGCTCCAGTCTTTATCAAGCTTCAGCGTGTCAAGAATACTTGCGTTGTTGCATGATGTATTAGTCCATCCGTCGAAATAAAGCTCGCTAAGGCTTTTATTATATTTCTCCTTGAATATAATTGCTTTTTCAACTTCATCGGCGTCCATTTCTGTGAATGGCTTCTTGATTTCTTCAGGTTCCTGCGGAGCATATTCGCATAGTGATTCTGGTGTTCCTGCGTTTGCGCAAATATCTTTTGTCAGCAGGTCGCCGTCGTTGCAGTCTATGTCGGCGTGGCAGATTATGACTGATTCTGTTTGGCTTATGGGAAAAACTGAGCGGTTTATCGGGTCGAATCCAGATCCTGATGCAAAGCCAGAACACCCTGTGCTGTCGGAGAATCCATATCCGCCGTCAGCACCGAATCCAAAACTTGAGGGGTTATAATTGTATGTTTTTTTTTGAAAAATGCCTTTTGTATTAAGAATATATCCATTTGTTATCGGATATATTATTTTATTGTCGAATTTCAGATAAACGTCATGAATATCTCTGAAAGAAATACGATCTGGACCCCAATATGAATAATACACCGTTGTATTTTCTCCATATTTTCTGAAGCCATGTATCAGATATGTTCCGAAATATCTCGGACAACCACCCCATCCAGAACAGTCGTTTGAATTAGTTATTTCGTTTATTTCAAATATTGTGCCATTTTTTTCTGCAATCCAGTTAGTATTTATGTAGTTTCCTCTAGTACTGCCCGTTCCAGCATACTTACTTTTCCAACTATCCTGGAGCGTGTTTTGTGTCGCGTTTGTATATTGCAAGATATTATCGATTTGCAAAATTATTTGTTTTTTATTTGTTTCGGTATTGTTGAATCCGGCCCACATAAGCCGCTTGTTGTCAAGAATCATTTTTTCGCATTTTACCGATTGCCACAAGTTGTTGAGGTTGAGATTCTCGCGCAGGCTCGTTATGTCGCAGGTTGCAGTTGGCTCACCATCAAAAAACAAATTCTTTAGAGAATAGTCATATTTGTTTTCAAATCGCGCGACAAGAGCAAGTTCTGCTTCATCCATCGGGATTTTTTCAACTTCCGGGACTGGTTCAGCATATGCCCAGATTGGGTTGGTGTATGCTCGGCGGACGATTCCTTCAGAGTCGATTGAACGCGCTTCGATGCGATAGTATGTGTTGTTGGGTGTTGAAGTAAGAATGAAATTGCCGGATAAGTTATTTGGTGAAAGAATTGTTTCGTTTATTTCACTGCCGTTGATTTCGCCGCGTATCAAGACAATTTCTGTGACATTGCCGAATTCATTTGTCGAGTTCCACGAGATGTTTAAAAGAATAGTGTCGCCTTCAGAGACATTGAAAGATTCGCCGATGATGTGGCTGTTTGCCGTGAAAATTACGATGGGACCGTCAGTCATCATGCAGTTGCCGGATTTCAGCGCGGTGAATATATTGTCTTTGGTGAAATTAGAAGCGAAGCAGGCGGTGCGGACTTTGCCGAGCGCGGAGTTGAAATCTCCGTGCGCGTCGGAGCCGGCTTCGATGAAGATTTTTCTTCCGAGAAGAATCTGTTCAACCCATTTTTGCATAGCTTGGTCGCGCTCTTTTTCCCACGATTCGCCGATGCTGTTCCAGACTTCGAGGCCTGTGAATGGGAGGGAGTAGTTTTTCCACTCAACGCGCAAACGATCATTATGTTCTGGATGTGCAACATATCCGAATCCAACAGTATTTATTCGATTTATATTTTCTAAGCAGGTTTTTGTGTCTCCCCAATAAACTTCTGCACCATCCATGAATATTGAAGCATTGTAGTATAGATAGTGACTGTAATATCCGAAAGCACCCCAATCGCATGAAACCTCTTCTGCAGGAAGACATCGTTTATCTGCATTGCACTCTCGTAAATAATCGTTCCAATTCGTAGATAGGTTTGTTTGATCAAATGAATGGTCTGTTATAGTAACCCAGTTTAAACCAATGGCATTAGCGGCTTCGGATGTCGCGTAAACTGGCGCACCGTATTCGTAGGGATTATCCGTATAATTACTATGAACGTGAGTGTCACCATAGAACCAGTTATTAATTCTTGGGATATCTTTGTCAGAAATAGTTATGTTTATAGATCCCTCTTCGTTAGTGTACAACCATAGATCGAATTTTATTTTTACAGAAACTTGATTATTTTCATTTTTTAAGAATTTGCTTTTATCAATCTTGAAAAGATAAAAATAAGGGATATTGCCGGAACTAATCACGTATTTTTCACTCCAGTTAGTGCTTATAATCAAAGAATCATTATTTAAAGCATCATATACGGAAATGTTATAGATATCAGGCAAAGATCTATCTTTTGCTATTGCAAGTATTGGTAAATATTTTTCTGAACTTTGAATGCGCCACGGTGCGTCTAATATATACCAGTCATATTGAGGGTATTGAAGAATAATCACACTATTTGATGATATCACATAGCCGTTGCTGTTATTATTATATTCTATAACAGAGGTATCATTTTGTTTGGAAACATAGAATTTATACGTCCCGCGTTCGAGCGAAAGGTTAATTTTAGATAATTTTGAAACTTTTTGTTCTGAGTAAACTTTTTCAGTTCCATCTGAAAGTGATACAACTTTAAATATGAATTCGCTAGATTTTTTATTTTCAGAAGCAGACATTAGTTTAACATTATTCAACTCATTGGGTGAATTGTCATCAGAATTATTGGCGAATTCAACATTTACAAGATTTTGAGCAAATGACAAGGGTGTTAATAATATGAGAAAAAGGCTAATGTATGAATAAAATAGCTTCATAGAAATCACTTTTTTATATGTGATATGATGTTAGCGAGTATAAACCCAAAAATAAAGTTTAGCGGTATGCCATATCCTAATTCGCAAGGTATAGAGGTTAATCCAATAGATGAACTGCAATCAGATATGTACGCAGAAAAATCCAGTAGTAGGTATATCGGATTAGAGTAATTATTATTCTCGGGAATTGCCGTTATAACCCCCAATAGGGTAAATATCAATCCACCAGCCAATCCCCACTTCATCCAGTCTTTCATGGTTTGAGTTTTCGCCGCGAAAGAATATATAGATGTTGCGCGTGTCGATTATGTTTAAACATATGCCTTCTTAACAATATTCATAAACTTATAAGATACAGATCTAACATATTATTATGCGCAAAAACGGTACTCCAGAAATACCCACGATTGTCAAATGGGCTGGTGGAAAATCGCAGTTATTGACACAGTTTGATAAGTTCTTTCCAGAAAAAATCGATTATTATATAGAGCCTTTTTTAGGTAGCGGCGCCGTGTTCTTTTACATAAAGCGCAAATTCAACCCAAAAAAGGTATTGTTATCGGACACAAATGAAGAACTCATAAATGCTTTCATTGTTGTACGTGATAATGTGGACGCGCTTATTGAAGTGCTTAGAAATCATAAAGAACGGCACAACAAGGAATATTATTATGCGACGAGGGTATTAGATCCAAGTACGTTAAACGATGTTGAAAAAGCAGGGAGATTTATTTATTTAAACAAAACCTGTTTTAATGGTCTCTATCGCGTAAATTCCAAAGGAAAGTTTAATGTTCCCATAGGGAGCTACAAGAATCCGGGAATTTTGAAAGAAGATGTTTTAAGAGAAGCAAACAAACTTCTTCAAGATGTAGATCTTAAAATTATGTCTTTTGAAAAAGTTATTGATTTCGCTACAAAGGGAGCATTTATTTATTTCGATCCCCCATATCATCCATTAAAAAAGTCGAGCTTTACATCATATGCTAAAAATGTTTTTTTGGAAACCGAACAAAGAAAATTAGCAGAAGTATTTAATCAGCTTCATAAACGAGGGGGTAATCTAATGTTAAGCAATAGTGATATGGACTTTGTTAAGAAACTGTATCCCGAATTCAAAATACATACGGTTAGAGCAAAACGGTTAATTAATTCAAAAAGTGAAGGGCGCGGTGAAATCAACGAAATTGTAGTTACGAATTATTGACTATTTTTAGATTTTTTTATCATTTAAATACCATTGCGACTCGATAGTTTTCACATAGTTTTTGTGTTTCTTATTTTCTTTGTTAGTGTATTGTGTCTTTGGAGGTTGTCCATTACAAACACTCATACACATATTATCGATTTCTTTAGGACTATCAATAAATTCTCGGACCCATCCCTGAAGAAACAGTGTTTTTGGTTCAAAATTGCTTTCGCGATTATAGTTGAACTCTTGTTCAATTAAAAACAGTTGTGCTAACGTTGCTATTGTTTTTAATGAATTGAGATTGTGTCTAAATTCCTCAGTATCTAATGTGACTATTTCTTTTTCAGGATCTTTACCATAGAAGACATTATCGAATATGGTTAGAAGTTGCTTTTTTATATCTGGTCTAGAGCGCACTCTAAGATTTAAGTCTATGAAAACTCTTAGGTGATTTGGTCTAAATTCTCGCGTTCCTTCCTTTAGCCAAATCTGGAAGTTTTTCTTAATGTCATATTTATTCTTTAGGTTCTTAGGCAATTCGGAGGGGCGAATAACATATACTTCAGTACCCTCTTCGTCAATGCAAATTGTTTTCTTCGTATCAAATCGAAGATCTTCTATTATTCCGAGCAGTTCGTTATACTTCATTCAATATCTCCTTCCCTTTAGCACTAATTCGGTAAAGCTTGCCTATTTTATCGTTCAGATTCAAGCATTCTGTGAGCTGCATATTCAGAAGCTCTTTAAGTGTAAATGATACTTGAGAAATTGCAAGATTCTTTTTTTTAGAAATATCGTTCGCTGTCAAAGGGTCTTTCGATCGATATATTTCGGTTAGTATGCTTTTTCTTCGATGGCCTCTTTTTAACCAAGCATAGAGAGTCCAATTCATGGAAGTAGATAAGTATATAAAGCTTAAATATAATATATATTAAGAATATGTTAATAAACTATTAATAAATTGATGCGGTGGTGCTATGAATTTGGATATGAAAAAAGGAAATGATGTGGTTGCGGCAGATGACTATGCGAAGGGGTTTTTATTCGCGTTAAAAAAAGCGCAAAATGACAAGGAACTAATAAACATAATTGATAAAATATACGAAGACGGTTTTGAAGATGGATGTAAGGAAGGACAAGATGATGGCGCTTCGGAAAATTGGAGCGAACTGACAATAACTCAGACAATTCACGTAGTTAAATAATGCGATGTCCGAAATTGTGTGCGTAGCAGACTAAGGGATGTACATGGCAGAATTAAAGCAATATTTCAACTCCGAAAACTTCGCGCTCTACCACGGGGATTGCCTTGAAGTGCTTCCAGAACTTCCGCAAGATTCAATAAATATGATTTTCGCAGACCCGCCGTATAATTTATCAAATGGCGGCGTAACCTGCAAATCCGGAAAATTCGTATCTGTGAATAAAGGCGCGTGGGATAAATCGCAGGGGTTCTTCAAGGATTTTCAGTTTACAACAAAATGGCTTAATGAATGCAAGCGCGTTTTAGCGCCGAACGGAACCATCTGGGTTTCCGGCACCCCGCACAACATTTATTCTGTAGGATTCGCGCTTCAGCAGTTGGGATTCCACGTACTGAACGAAATCTCATGGTTTAAGCCAAACGCAAGCCCGAATCTGTCATGCCGCTATTTCACGCACAGCCACGAAACGCTCATCTGGGCGAAAAAAGACAAATCCGCGCGCCATAAATTTAATTACGATGCCATGCGCTTCTGGCGCGCCGACATCATAAACAAAACCGGAAAGCAGATGCGAAGCGTCTGGACGATTCATTCAACCCCGCAGGCAGAAAAACAGCACGGATATCATCCGACGCAAAAACCAATAGATCTTCTAACAAGAATAGTCGCATCATGCACTGACAAAGGAGATTTAATTCTAGACCCATTTAACGGCTCCGGAACCACCGGCGTAATCGCGAAAAAGTTAGGCAGAAAATACATCGGAATTGAAAAAGAGCGCGAATACATCGATTTGACGGTTAGGCGCGCGAACGAATTTCAAAAATAAATACCCTTGCGTGCAATTAAATTCATGCTAATTCAGCTTCCAAAAATTCTCGCGCCGTCAGGCATTCTTCTCGAAGAAGCAATAAAGCTCCGCCGCTCAAAGCGCGCGGAATACAAACCACAAATCTCGTTCGAAGAATTGTCGCGCCTTCTCTTCTCAGCTCAAGGCATAACATCAGACAAAAAGCGCGCTGTTGCCTCCGCAGGAATGGCGTTTCCCCTTGAACTTTATATTATCGCAAAAAACGTCGAAACTCTAAAACAAGGTCTTTACAAATACCTGCCGGACACGCATTCGATAGAATTAATCAAAGAACAGGATTTCACGCAAGCCCTTGAAAACGCCTGCGGAAAATATGCTTTTGTTACTGACGCGCCGGTCAATATAATTATTGCCGCAGATTTCCGGCGAACAACCCGGAGATTTGCTGAACGCGGCATAATGTACGTTCACATGGAGGCTGGAAGCGCGTATCAGAATATCTCGCTTGAGGCGGTTAATCTAGGCCTTGGAACTGTTGTGGTAGGCGCGTTTGACGTGAAATTCCTGAAAGAATCCCTCAATATCGCGCTTGAGCCGCTGTGCATACTGCCTGTCGGATAATCGCTATGCGCTGTAAAACAATACGTTGTCCATAGTACGTTTGTACTATTAAATTATTGAAAAAAGTTTTAGCCAAAACTTTTTTGCCCGTGCCCAGAAATACCCCATAAAGTGGCGCAAACTATCGAAAATTGATTTTTGATATTGAAGAGATACCTGATTTATTTTCAAAAGAAAACAAAACGCTTGGGCACCGCAGTACTTAAGTACTGTTTTTCTTCAAAATAAGAACCCTTCTGCAAAAAGCATCAGAAAAATCACTATAAAAAACACAACAATGAGCTTTGCTGAATCCCATAATAGTTTGTACGCCGCAAAAACGATTCCAAGTGCAAAAACTAGCACCAGCATCCTTTCAAGAATGCTTGAAACCGCCCATTCCGCGCGAATTATCTGAACCATATACACTATTGCGCCAAGGACTATGTTTATGCTTCTCACGGTGCTTTGGAATATTTCGGATACGGCATATTTAAACACTTCAAATAATTCAAAAAGCATGCGTTTATTTAGTTTCAGAAAAATATATATGCTTACTTAAGCGTTCCTTCGATTATTTCTGCATTAAATTTGTAAATCCGCGCGCCATTTTTCCAGGCATCTGTTTTGAGGCCTGTCTTTAAGCACAAATGGCGGAGAAATTCTTCCTTTTCAGGCAATTCAATCCACACCTGCGGCAGAAAAAGCCCGCCGTTTCCGTTGCATTCTATTATCAGCCCGTCTTTTTTGGGAATGATTTTCTTAAGCAGTTCTGCAGAGCTTTCTGATTTGATGAGCCTTGGCTCGGTAAGTATAGACACCTCAAAGTCAATGTATGGCAGCTCGTCAGTACATATGGGAAGAAATCTGGAGTCACGGCACGATTCAATTGCGGCATCGCGCAGATTTTCAATTATTTTTCTTCTTGTGCCGCAGAATCCAACGCATCCGCGCAGCTCTTTATTTTTTTTCAAAGTCACGAAAACCCCGCGCTTCTCATCAAGCTCTATTGGATGCTTCTTTGGTATTTCTGCGGCTTTTTCGTTTTTTACAAAATCCATTATTGTGCGATTCACAAAGTTGCATGCGAATATTTCGGTTTGTTTGTCCATTAAATAAATATGTCTGCATACTAATATATAAGATATGCTTCGCCAGCCCGCAGTTTCAGGAATGTTTTACAGCGCGGATGAATCGCGCTTAAAAGAGCAGCTCGCTCGCGCCTTTGCAAACGCCGCACAAACTCGCGCAGAAAGCAGAAAAGTTATCGGCATAATCGCGCCTCACGCAGGCTATGAATATTCCGGATTTACCGCGGCGCGCGCATACTCTGCGATAGGCAAAAGCCATTCAAAAACATTCATAATTCTTGGGCCGAACCACACAGGAACCGGCTCGGAAATTTCGGTCTCTGTCTGGAACCGCGGTGCATGGCTGACTCCTCTTGGAGAATGTAAGATTGATGAAATTGTTGCCGGCAAAATAATCTCAAAAAGCGCGATTGCAAAGGCGGACGCGCGCGCGCATATCCAAGAGCATTCAATAGAAGTTCAGATTCCGTTTTTACAGTTCTTATTTGGAAATGAAATCAAGGTAGTTCCAATTTGCATGGCCGACCAGTCCATTAGCGCTGCACAGGATATTGCAAAAGCAGTACTTTCTTTGGATGAAGAAGTTACAATAATTGCAAGCTCTGACTTCACGCATTATGAGGGCAAAAAAGAAGTTGAAAGAAAAGATGCGGAAGCAATTAAGGCAATCGAATCATTGGACGTGCCGCGCTTTTATAACGCTCTTGAAGAAAACGACATTTCAGCATGCGGATTCGGGCCAATCGCGGTTTTGATGCTTGTTGCAAAAGCCAAAGGCGCAAAAATCAAAAGAATCGCGCAAACGACATCCGGCGATATCACCGGCGAAACGAAAAGCGTAGTCGGATATGCAGCGATGAAGGCGATATTATGAAAACCGCAATGCTTTGGCACAATGAAAAGAACAGCATACGCTGCGATTTATGCGCAAGAAGATGTTTGATAGCCGAAGGCCGAAGCGGCGTATGCCTTGTAAGGAAAAACATCAAAAATATTCTTTATTCCCTGAACTACGGAAAAATCATCGCCATGAATCCGGACCACATTGAGAAAAAGCCGCTGTTTCATTTTCTTCCCGGAACAAAAGCATTCTCAATTGCTTCTGCAGGGTGCAATTTTGCATGCGCATACTGCTGCAACTGGGAAATCAGCCAGGTGTATTGGGACACTAAGAATGCCGGAAATACAGGAAAAGATGTTGCTGGAGAGGATTACACGCCAAAAGACATAGTCGATCTCGCAGTAAAAAACGAATGCAAATCAATAAGCTATACATACACAGAGCCGACAATATTTTTCGAATTTGCGCACGATACAATGCAGCTGGCAAAAAAGGCCGGGCTGAAAAACACATTTGTAACAAACGGCTACATGACGCCCGAAGCAGCGAAAAAAGCAAAATGTCTTGACGCCGCAACTGTGAACTTCAAGGCATCGGCAGATGCAGAATTCTACAGGAAATACGCGCTTGTGCCGCGCGTCGAGCCGATATTCGAGAGCATTAAGGCGATGAAAAAAGCAGGAATTTTTCTTGAAATAACTAATCTTGTTGTGCCCAAATACGGCGATAATGCGGAGGATTTCAAAACGCTTGCCAAATGGATTGTTGATGAGCTCGGTCCCGAAACTCCGTTTCACATTCTGCGCTTTTTTGCATCCTACAAAGTGGCATGGCCGGAAACCCCGCTTGCAACGCTTGAGAAATTTTACGCAATTGCAAAGCGCGCAGGGCTGAATTATGTTTATCTCGGCAATGTCGGCGCGAGAGAAAACACAGAATGCCCTGAATGCGGCGAACTGCTGATTGACAGGTCAGGATTAGATGTGCGCATGAATTTGAAAAATGGCGCGTGTCCGAAGTGCGGAAGAAAAATGCCGGTTATGAATTAATTTAGCTTGTGAGTTATTTGAAAACCAAAAGTTGGTTATCTCGGCGGTTTTCATATATTAACGGGTCTATAATCGCAAAATCCAATAGTTTTGACATCTTCTTCAAATCCGAAGTATTTATGAGCGCGGTGTAGTTTATGCTGTTTTTCATACTTTTATAACCTACAAGTTTTTGCGCCTCCAAAAAGAATGTTCGCGCGAGCCCAACCCGCGCATTTAATTTATCTAAAAAATTAAAGCTTCTCAAACCTTGTCTTCAGCTTATCCATTACGCCTGGCAGAGTTGTATATTCCATATCCTCTGCAGAAAGTCTGTGCGGTTCGAACGGGCCGTGCCTGCGCATATATGTTGCAATAATGTTTGCTTCTTTGCGCGCCTCGTCAAAAGAAATGTCCTTTAGCATGTCAACGGGACCCTCAAGCGTTCCGTTTGCAAGCTGAAATCCTGCGCAAATAACTCTTGGCGGCCCGTCAAATCTTGACGGCGTTGCCTGTTCAAAAGAGACGGGCATAAGCGGTCCGTTGTGAGATCCTCTCATCCACCCTGCAACAAGATGCGGGAATGAAAATGGCTCAAGTATCTCGCCTACTGCCGGGAAACCAGACTGTCCACGAACAATAAGAACCGGATCGTCTTTTCCTATATATTTTCCAGCCATGAGGTTTAGTCGATCTGTTGAAGTTACTGCTGCAATCTCGTTGTCAGAATTTCTGGTGATTGACTTTATTGCATATCGTCCGACCTGTCCAATTAATGCCAATAAATCATATATTTCTTCAGGAGCCTTTAGCCTGACTTTTTTATGGTCTATCACATCATGCACTTCAAAAGTGAATCCGCCGTGGCATGCAGGATCTATTACAAGGCCTGCGGTGTTGAATGGATCTGCAAACATCTTGTAAAGCGGAAGATTCCATGCGCCAGGTTCTGTTTTGTCAGCCATGAAGACAAATACGGGCTCTGATTTTCTTTCTTCAAAGCACATTTCAGCAGAACCGGGACCCATGCCTTTAATGTTCCCGGAGAATGTGTCCTTTAGCAAGTCCTGGCCTGCTCCGTAAAGCTTGAGCTTTTTTGCAACTTCGGTGCAGTTGACAAATGTGTCCCATGCAAGCTTGTGTATTTTGGGGTCGTCGATAAAGCCCGTATGGGTCATTATTAATTCAAGATCATCTCCGCAGTGAAGCACTGAAAAATCAATAAGCACACCGGCGTTTTTTGCCTTCTGCAGATCTTCGCGCGCAGTAGCCATGATTTTTGGATGCATTCCGGAATGTCCCGGATATCCGCCAACATCTGCTTTTATTATGGATAGTGTTACTTTCATAGAATTACCTTTTGAAATTAGTTCCTTTTTTCCTTCGGCAGAGTCATTAAATCCGTAGTGGTTTGAGTCGAAGGTAATGCATTATTTTTTCTTTTTCCCTTATTTTTCTATGAGCTCATAATATGCTGTCCTGTTTTTTAGTTTAATCGTTATTTTTCCTTCGCGCGCAAGCCAGCCAAGCGCGCCGATAACATCAGTTGTCTTTAATTTTGCCTTCCGCGACAGCTCAAGGACATTCAGCGTACCATCTGTTTTCAGCGTACTCCAGACTTTACCAGCGCTTGCGCCAAAATATTCACTACTGTCCACAAAACTACTTTCATCTGCCATAGTCATAACTATTGTTGTATTAAGTATATATAATTTCTGTTGAGTCTCTGCATAGCTATTGATTTTAAGAAAATGTTATTATATTTAATCGCACATTTTTGAGATGGTGTTATTTGGCGATTAAATAGATTGTGATTTCAAGCGCACTGTTCTTGAATTCACATTATTTTACAGTCCATCCGCCATCAACAAAAATTGTCTGGCCGGTCATATAGCTCGAGTCATCTGATGCAAGAAATACTGCTGCCTTTGCTATTTCTTCAGGCTTTCCGGCGCGGCCCATTGGAATTGACGCAAGCAGGCCGTCCCTTGTTTTTTTATCTGCAAGAAGATCTTTTGTCATGTCGGTTTCTATCACGCCAGGGCCTATTCCGTTAACTGCAAGGTCTGGTGCAAGCTCAAGTGCAAGTTCTCTTGTAAGTTCAATTACGCCGCCCTTTGATGCGCAATAGGGTGCAAGTTGAGCAAATCCGACCACACCCGCAATTGATGAAATGTTGATGATTTTTCCGCCTTTTTTCATCACTTTTGCAGCTGCCTGGGAACAGAAGAATGTGCCTTTAAGGTCAACAGAAACGGTTTCGTTCCACTCCTTTTCAGTTATTTTCACAAGCGGTTCAAAATGCACCACACCTGCGTTGTTTACGAGTATGTCGATTTTTTTGAATTTTTTCATTGCTGCACTAAATAATGATTTTACATCTTTTGAAGAAGAAACATCTCCGGCAGCCGCAATTGCAACCCCTCCCGCTTTTTTTATCTCCTTTGTAACGCTTTCTGCATGGTCCGCATGGAGGCTATTAACAACAATTTTCGCGCCTTCTTTTGCAAATGCCAAAGCAATAGCCCTGCCGATTCCGCGCCCTGCGCCAGTGATAATAGCAACTTTATTCTTTAATTTCATAAGAGTTCCAGAATATATTGTCTGCGCGCGTATATATATGTTTAGCAATTACATTGTTCTTACCATAATGCTGTTACTTTTTTCAGCTATGAAGCCAATTGTTTTTCCAACACAAGTATATGATTCACGTCTTTTAGGACTTTCGTAATCAGGTTCGGTCTCATCAATAAGTTCTTTAATCGGCCTGCCGTTTAATTGCACTGTATCAATTATGTCCTGGACACTTACAGAAATTCGCATATTTTTTGGAGTGTTTTTGAAATTGATATGTATTTCACATCGGTTTCTCACCATGCTTACAGATAAGTCAAAGCAAGTGTTTCCCAGTTTCTTGTTTTTGCGCTCCATGAATTTCCAGAATGCCGGCAGTTTTAAATCAATGTTGATTATATCTTTTTCCAAGGATATTCCGAAAAGATATGCATCTATTGCATGGACGAAAAGCGCGGCGCTCCAGAGCTGCATCCCGCAGCCAATCAACTCTCCTGTTTCTGAATTCAGGCATTCGGACATTCCTCCAAGTGTGTGCCTTTTTGAATCCGCGGCCATTGCCTTAAGACAAGAAACCCCCTCATTTATTTTTCCATACTTAAGAAATGCGCAAGCGCCAATTGCAGAAGTCAGGTCCCAACTTGCGCCTTCATGGTATTTTGCAGGCCCATAGGATTTATCAGATTTTGAAAGCGTTGCAATGCCGTATGGCCCAAGCAGCTCTTTTTTTGCGGTTTCAAGAATAACCTCTGCATCAATATCGTTTAGCTGTTCGAACATTAGTGGCATCAGCGCGTTTGATGTGATTCTTGCGCTTACAAAATCACCGCCGGTATCGTTAAGGTATTTTGTTTCTTTGTTCAAGAAATCGTGAAGTATTATGCGCATTTTGCTTGCTGTTTTTGGTGTGCGCTTCTTTAGCGCCTCAATCCAAAGCGATTGTATCTCTATTGCAGTGCCATCACGCGAAAGAGAATCCATCCAAGTCTCTTCGGTTTTGTGCTTTGCAAAGCCATCTTTTAAGCAAAGCGAGTTTTTAGACTTTTCGATGTTTTGGGAGAAGTCTTCTTCAGCTTCATAGTCGCCGCTTTGTTTGATGTAGTAGTCAAGCGCGCAAATAAACAGCGCATCAACATCTGCAGCATAGTATTTTGCAGAAGAATCGAGATTTATGAGGCAGGGTATCCGATCTTTCTGGAATTTTGCGAATGTTGCAAGTATTTCCTTTGCTGCGGCAAATTCGCCCAGATCCACAAGGCCATAGATGCTCCAGAAGGTGTCCCGACCCCAGAATTCAAGAAACCAGGGATACCCGGCAAAAAAACCCTTTCCGAAAGCGCTTTCATGTATGAGGCCATTCACGTTTGATGCGCTGAACGCAAAAGCATCGTTCAATTCTTTGTCCGGAGTGATAATTTCCGAATGCGTGTGGCCGTGGGATGAGTGCTTCAACAGATGTGAATGCTGCGCGTCATGAAAGCATATTTCATAATTGTGCGCAATGTTCTCTTTATCCGAGATTGCGCCTGCAAATACAAACGGCAGGATACACTCTTCATTCGGCTTAAGCTCCAGCGTAACTTTGTAGCTTCCTGGAATAAAGCATCTTTGCAATTCGCCGCCGGGAGAATGTTCTCTATAAACGCCGTTTTTTGAAAATTCAACAAATGCCTTTTTTTCAATCTTTCCGAGGCCGAATGCAGCGCAAATCCCGCATGATTTCATGATTACTGCATTTGTTTTTTTGACAAAATTCGTTTCATATTCTCTTTTGTGAAAATTCTCGAATTTAGTCCGCATATTTGCCGCAGCTTCAAGTTCGATGCAGACGCTTTTTTTGGCGTTTTCCGTATTTTTCAGATTCAGCTGTATTACTGCAGTCGGCATTTTTCTTTGCACAAAAGTTATTTCGCGCACATCGATTCCGCCGATGGAAAATGAATGCTCTGCAGTTTCTTTTTCAAGGGAGAACTTGGACGCATTTTCAGGCGAAAGCCATGTTTCATTCACTTTGAAAGCAAAATATTCGAACAGCTTGTATGGCGGCGCCCATATGCCGCACCACTTTGTCCGAAAGCCGGTGTCGGCGTACCTGTAGAGAAATGCTCGGGTGCCGGAAAGAGTGTAAGACTTATTCTGCATCTCGTTTTTTTGGACAGTTATTTTTGCATTAGGCATTTTTACCAAATCATTATATAGTGCCGAGTGTATATAAAATTACATTGGGTTCTGGTATGATTTTCGAAGTTTCTTTTGAAGTCGCAAATAAGGTTGGCGGAATATATGCAGTGCTGTCATCAAAAGCCGCTCAGATGGTCCAGCATTACGGCAATGATTACTGTACAATCGGATACTACGATGCTAACGCGGCAAAAACAGAGTTTGAGGAAACCGCAAACGAGAGTTTTGCAGGTGTATTCACTGCTCTTGAAAAAGAGGGTGTAAAATGCCGATTCGGCCGCTGGATGGTGCCGGGATATCCAAACTGCATTCTTGTTGATGCATCGGGCCTTAAGCCTCACGCAAACGAGATAAAGCGAAAGCTTTGGGATGATTACAAAATTGATTCTTTGCGCGCTGATGCGTGGTTTGACGACCCGCTTGTCTGGAGCTGGGGTTGCGGTATGCTTCTTGAGAAAATCCATAACATACAAAAAACGAAAAAACCAGTCGCCCATTTCCATGAGTGGCTTGCAGGAATCGCTATGCTTTATGTGAAAAAAGCGGGCGCGCATTATGCAACAGTATTCACAACCCATGCCACAATGCTTGGAAGGACATTGGCGAATTTTGAGGGTGATATCCACGAGGAAATACGGGATGGCATCGCGGCAAGAAAAACAGTTGACCTGAAAAAAGCGTATGATTGTGGTATGGAATCGAAGCATCTGACAGAGGTTGCATGCGCCAAAAACTGCGACGTTCTAACAGTTGTTTCCGATAACCTTGCTGAGGAGGCGCAATATATACTTGGAAGGCATCCGGATATAGTGCTTCCAAATGGCTTAGACATGAGCCGGTTTGCATCAATGGAAACACTTTCTTATCTTCATAAGAGATATAAGGACAAAATCATTGAATTCCTGCAGGGATATTTTGAGCCATATTATGCAATCAATACAGAGGATCCGCGAATAATTTTTACATCAGGCAGGTACGAGTTCAAAAACAAGGGGTATGACACGATGATAGACGCGCTCGCAAAGCTAAACACGCGCCTCAAAAACGAAGGGAGCAAAAACGATGTGTTTGCTTTCATATTTGTTCCGTCAGATATAAACGGCGAGAATCTTGATGTTTTAAAGAACATTTCGATGTTTCATACAATTGAAGACTATGTGACAGAAATACTTCCGCATGTAAAAGAAAAAATAATTCATTCGCTTATTTCCGGCAATTTTGATCGCACTATGGAGGAGTGCAACATTCTCGACTCTGCCGAGGCATCGGATATGAAAAAGCTTTCAATCGCGTTCCGCACAAAAGGCGGGCAGTGCCCCCCTCTTTCGGCATTTCAGCTGAAGTACCCCGAAGAAGACGATGCCATCTTAAAGAGCCTTCGCGCGCAAGGCCTTCTAAACCGCAAAGAGGATAGGGTAAAAGTGATATTTTATCCGACATATATTTCAAAGGCAGACCGCCTGCTTGCACTTGATTATTTCACATTGATGATTGGCTGCAGCATCGGCGTTTTTCCGTCATATTACGAGTCGTGGGGATATACCCCTCTTGAAACCGCGGCAAGCGGCACTATTTCAATAACAACCGATGCTGCCGGATACGGTCAGTTCATAAGAGAAAAAAACAAAGGCCCTGAAAGCGGAATATTTGTCCTTTCGCGCCTGCATAAATCAATTCCTGAATGCGTGGAAGAGCTCAATCAACTGCTTTACAAACTGGTCAACATGTCAAAGGAAGAAATAATTTTTCAGAAGAATCGCGCAAAAGAGCTGTCGGGGTTGGCGGATTGGAAGACTCTTGCAAAGAACTATTTTAAGGCGCATGATATGGCAATTGGCAGGCACAGTTAAATAAGTATGCGCCACACATTTAGCAAGCAGCCGAAAATACATTGTTGTCATATGTCAGGTAAAAATTTGTAAAGTCATTTATTTCTTGGTCAGGGCTATCAGGATCTTGAACTGAAATTATCAAGAGCTTTTCGGGATCAAGGTCGGGAATCGAGGCACGGCCTTCCAGATACTCTTCTTCAGTTAGGTTTACATCCGTTATGATGGTTCCCGTTTCGTTATCGATTCGAACAGTTGTTCCTGTGATTTTTTCATATTCATCCACATCTGCATAGAGGTATGTCAACGTCTGGCCGCTGCTTTCATCAATTATGCTTTCTTGGCCCGTGATTTTTACTCTGACAAAATAGTTTGAATCCCCGATTTTTGTCATTTGTATTGCGCACCCTCCGCCACTATCCCCGCCGCTCAGGCCGCCGCCGGCATTTACAAGTATTCTGTCCTTATCCTTTCCTTCGCTTTTGAGTTTTGTTATAGTCCTGTCAATTATCTCATTCTGCATTTTTATCTTATTTTCGTCTGGAGTAGTTACTCCGTTGACTGCATTATTGCCCAGCGCTATCTTTTCAAGCGCAGGAATTATTCCGCCGCATCCATTGATGAACGCGCCCGCTAATAAGAAGATAATAAAAAGGCCTGCTAAATAGTATTTCCTGTTTTTTGGATTATGTTTCTTTGCGATTAAGTTCACCTTTCATATTTGCGGCAACCTCTTCAGGTATTGTTGATATTACTGCTTCTTCGTGGAATATTTCCATAAATCCCTTGTCAGTTGAATAGTTCGCGCGCATTTCAGGGCGCATCCCGATGCGTGCATGCAGTGTGTAGTGCTTGCTTTTTTCATCAAGAGGCGCGCCAAATAGTGACATATTTGCGCTTCTTGCGCCAAGCGCGTATAGCGCGTTTAAAATGCCTGAGATCTCTTTTGCCACAGTCTTTATATCCGATTCTGACAAGTCCATAACGGTTGTTTTTTTCAGGAATGTTCCGATTACTTCGTTTGCAAGGACAGGGGAAAAAGCAGCCAGCCATACAGCATTTTTGTTAGACTTTACTAGGCGTATTTTGTCGGTTTTTGCAAGCTCTTCGAAATAGTTCTTGCCGGTTTTTTTGAAATATTTTTTGCTTTTCAGATATGACTGCTCTTCATATGTGCTTGGTTTCGAGTCGCAGACGATTTGAAGGTGCGGATGTATTATTGAAGCCGCTGCAGGGGGCATGAAATTCATGTTTATTGACGCGTGTTTTACTTTTTTATCGCTGGCATAAACGGCCTTTATGTATTTTATAGATGCAGTTAGCGCATCCTCTAAGTTTTTTGCAGTTATTTCATTCAATCCGGCGCCGTGATTTTCAGAAAGCGTACACACTGCATGGTATTTTGCAAAAGGAAACAGATTCGGAAATATTATTGCGCCACCGGATTTCAAGCGCTTCCCAATTTTCAATTTTTTAGGAAATTCAGGGGTTTTTCTCTCGACATTCGCCTTGCAGAAAAAGCAGGTGTCGCAGCTTTTTGGAACTGCTTCCCCGGAATCGCCTTTGTTTTGTGCCTGATGCGTGCGCTTTGCGCGGTTTATATTTATGCGAGACCACCTTCCGACAAGAGGGTCCTGCCTGTATTCGATTGTTTGCATTTCTTCGGCAAAATTATTCAGAGGGTTGTTAAGAACTGTTTTCTCCTTGAAAGAATTGAATTTTATCATCGAATTTATTTGAACGCGGCGGCTTATATCTTTTGTTTCTTGAGGCTGCCAAAAGCCGCGACGATTCCTATCCAGAGGATTATCGAGTATATGAGAAGTACTTTTGACGGCGGCATGAATGCGAGAAGCAATCCCGCGATTAACGGCGATATGATTGAAAGAAGCGCGCTGTGCGCATAGTAAAATCCCATCAATTCGGTCCTGTGGCGGTTTTTTATATGATTTATTTCTATCACCCCCCTCATAGGCCCGTTTATCGCTTCACCGACTGCGAATAAGCTTGCGAAAATGAAAAACATCGATAGAGTGTCTGAAAAAGCGAGCGCAATAGAAGCTATGCCAAGGATCATGTATCCGATTTTTGCGCCTTTCAAATATCCTTTTTTATCAATGTAATGCCCTGCAAGCGGAAGCACAAACATGGCCACAATTCCCATGGCAGCAAAGACACTTCCGGTCGCAGTATTGCTTTTTGCAATCGCAAAAATCGCGAGCGGAAATAAAATCGGCTTTATTGACCAATAAAGCCCGAACGCGCTCTGGAGTATGAAATGAAATATTAGGGCGGGGTCTTTCAGGATATATCTTTCTGAAAATAAAATATCTCGTTTTTCTAACACGATTTTTTTAGACGATGTTTTCGCATGATTTTTGTAGCCAATTACAAGAGCAATTACGGCAGCAGCTGTTAATATGCCAATAAATGCGACAGCATAATACGGTGCCTTTAATCCATATATGTCTGCAGTAATGCCTCCGACAAATGCTCCGGCGCTTCCCATTATTGCTGCAGCGGCATAAGATATTCCAAGAAGCTTTCCGCGAGACTTGTTATTTGCAAGCGTGTCCTGCAGCATTGAAGAAATTGGCGGTCCGATAGCCGCACCGGCAAACGCCGCAACCACTCCGAATGTCATGTATTGGAATATATTTGACGAATGGACATAAAGCAATGGAGAAATAATTGCCAGCAGCGCGCCAGTAATTATGAACCTGCGTTTTCCATATTTGTAGGAGAGCCTACCGATAATTAATGAGAATATTCCGCCGAACGCCGCAGCTAAAGAATATCTTGCTCCGATTAGCGCGGTATTTGACGTAAGTGTTTCAAGAAAGCGCACCTCTATAGGAGAAAGTACAGAACCCGCAGCAACACTTAATGCAGTGGCAAGCGTTATCAGCGCAAATATTTTAAGCGTGTTTTTTCTTTTCATAACCCGTCATCAATCTTTCAGAAGATTCATTATGGCATCTTTCGGCGTCTTTGACTGGGTGATGTGCGAAGCAAGAAGAACGCCTACAGCGCCAAGTTCCATTGCTTTGTCAACGTCAAGCTTGTCTTTTACGCCCGCGCCGACAAGGACTTCAGTTACTGCGCTTACAGAGCGCACTTTTTTCACAGTGTCACTTATTATCGCAGGGTTTGCGCGCGAAACAGAAACATCCCCGCCTATAAGCTCCGGCGGCTCCACTGCAACGTAATCGGGCATAAATGCCGCAACAGCCTTTGCCTGGAGAGCATTTCCAGCGCAGACTATGGTTCTTAATCCGAGCATCTTTGCTTTTGCAATAGCCTTTTCGATTTCTTTTAGCTCAAGCGTTTTTTCGGAGTGGTTTATCAGAGTGCCCTTTGCTCCGGCGGCCTTTACTGTTTCTGCAAGAGTCGCACCGGTATGCGCCCCGAAGTCAGAAGAGTCAATATGCTCTGCAAAGACATCGATGTCGCATTCTTCAGAAACGCGGTATATGTCCGCAGCCTGCACAGCCACGATTATCTTGATTTTTTCTTTTTCAGAAATATCTGCGGCAGTTTTTGCCAGCCACATAGCATTCTGTCCTGTTGCAGACTCATACGCTTTGAAATTTATCACGATTAAGGGCTTCATCTTGAAACTATGGGATTTGAACTATATATAATTATCCAGAAATCGACCACTGTGCAGAGACTAAACAAACTTATTTATACCGCTAACCACAATATATGAACATCCAATAGCAAAGCCTATTGTTGATCAATATAATCGCACGCAGTGGGGAGTATGAACAATCTGGATATCAATCAAAAAGTAATAAGCAATATTGTAAAGCAGCTGCGTATTAATCCCATTGATGCGATGCAAAGGAAAAAGCCAAAGAATGTGCTTCTTATTTCTGCAGATTATCTTCCTAAAGACGTCTCGAATGTTGCGCTCCAGTGCAAGAGCCTTGCAGACGGTTTGGTTGACCGCGGTGTTAATGTTCATGTAGTTAGCGTTGACGACTGGAAGGCAGGACAGACTGTTGAAATGGGTGCAGTCAAAGTGCATTATGTCGGAAACACCATCAAAGCATATTCTCCGCTGACCTGGGCGCTCACAATCGGAATGGATATCTGCAGGGTTGCTGCAGACATATATCATAGCGAAGGCAATATCGACTTGATACACGCGCATGACTGGATGATGTTTCCTGTAGGGCTAAATCTTCAGACTGCGCTTAAGCGGCCGCTTATAGTCAATTATTATTCGCTTCAGGATCACCGCGCTCCGGGCGTAATGAACGGCTATACTGAGGCTGTAAAACAGATAGAATGGCGAGGCAGCGCAGAATCAAGGCGCATACTCGTCAATGAAGATTGGATGAAGCGCGAGCTGATAAACTATTATTCTCCGCCAAAGAACAAGGTCAATGTCATAGGCCCGAAAGGCGATGGTTGGACAAAGGACATTGTGCGCGATTATTCATGGGTTATGAAGAACTGGTGGGGAGATGAACAAGTAACAGCAGACATAAAACGCTAATGAGGACGGTGATTCTGAAAATCATCTCATTTCGTTCGTTCGAAGCTATTTCGAGACATACTCGAAAAAGCCGAGAGCCCGAGCGAACGGATTTCATTTTTTCAAAGCATAAGAGGACTCAAAAATGAAAATCATCTCGTTAAAACTCGAAGCTTTTCATTTTGCGTATGCAATTGGTGAAACAAAATGAAAATACTGCATTTATCATGGGAGTATCCGCCATACAAGGTCGGCGGCCTGGCTACTCATGTCGAGGAACTGACGCGCGCACAGGTAAAGCAAGGGCATGAGCCGATTGTTGCCACATGCGCGTTTGAGGGAAAAGAAGGCTATGAAAATGTCGAAGGAGTCCATGTTTTCCGCTTTGATGCAGACCGAATTCCTGCAGAAGATTTTCCGTCATGGGCTCTTCAGATGAACAGCCTTATGCAGAATCAAGCATCTCAGGTGATGTCCGAATTTAGGGATATTTCATTGATACACACTCATGACTGGCTCTCTGCAACTTCTGCAATTGCCCTAAAGCATATTTACAGGATTCCTCTTGTTTCGACAATCCATTCGCTTGAAGTCGGAAGGCGCGGCGGAATATACGATGACCGCCAGAAGCTGATAAATGATCTTGAAGGAAGAATGGTCTTTGAATCCTGGCGCGTTCTGGCCTGCTCTGAATATATGAAGCGAAGCGTCAGCTCGCAATTTTCAGTTCCGTGGGATAAAATTGAGGTTATACCAAACGGAGTAAACACAGAGAGATTCAAAGCTCCTGAGAATTATTTGCAGGAAAAAAGCCGATATGCTCTAACGCATGAAAAAATCGTATTTTTTGTCGGCAGGCATGTGTGGGAAAAAGGCGTTGATGTTCTTATCGGTGCAGTTCCTGAAGTTCTCCGGAAATGTCCTGATGCGAAATTCGTGATAAGCGGCAAAGGATATATGACTGACAAATGCAAGAAGCTGGCATGGGATTTCGGGGTTGCTAACAAGGTTCTATTTACAGAATATGTTGACGACAAAACGCTGAATCTGCTGTACCATATAGCTGATGTCGTTGTTTGCCCGTCAAGATATGAGCCTTTTGGAATAGTTCCTCTTGAGGCAATGGCCTGCAATACTCCCGTAATAATTTCAGATACCGGTGGGCTTAATGAAATCATCGAGCATGAGCGCGACGGCTTAAAAGTTGCTGCGAACAATTCGGAATCACTGGCATACAGTATAACACGAATTCTCAAAGATCCGCAGCTTGTAGAATTTATGAGAAAGAATATGCCTGAAAAAATCAAAAATGTTTATGATTGGAACAAGATTTCTGAAAAAACAACAGCAGTTTATAATCAGGTTATTTCAGAATATCAAAAAAACAATTGGAAGCCAAGAGATTCTTCGGCGCCAGCCATAAATACATAATGGCTTTTAAACTATTCAAATACAGTATGCTTTAATTAGTTATTAACTAAGAGGTCAAGCGAATGTCTTCAATATGCTTTTATTTTCAAGTTCATCAGCCGCGAAGAATCAAGCCCGGGCATGCTATAGATACTTCTGGAATAAAGACTCCGCAGGCGTTTGAGCAGGCAATTTTTGATGATGGCAAAAATCTTGAAATACTGAAAAAAGTTTCTTCGAAATGTTATTATCCTGCGACAAATCTTCTTTTGGGCTTAATTGATGAATTTAAGGGCCAGAAGCGCAAATTCAAAATATCTTATTCTCTTTCAGGAGTTTTTCTTGACGCTTTGGAAAAGTATGACAAGAATCTTCTTGAGCTTTTCAAACAGATCGCAAAGACAAAATGCGGGGAGTTCCTTAATGAGACGTACTATCATTCGCTTTCAAGCTTTTGGGGTGCGGGAACCGGGCGAGAGGAATTCAAAGAGCAGGTGAAGATGCATGGGGAGTGTATACGCAGCCTTCTGGGCTACAAGGCAACGGCTTTCAGGAACACCGAGCTTCTCTACAATAATCTTATTGCGAAAACAGTCGAAGAAATGGGCTATAAAGTGATGCTTACAGAAGGCATTGAAAGAATACTGGAAGGGTGGAAGTCGCCCGAGCACATATATACCCCGCCTGAAAACATATCAAAAATTAAGGTGCTCTTGAGGAATTACCGATTAAGCGATGATATATCTTATAGGTTCTCAGCGCAATGGTCAGGTTCATGGCCACTTACTGCAGATAAATACGCCACTTGGCTTTCAGCATGTCAGGGCGAGACAATTAATTTATTCATGGATTATGAAACTTTCGGTGAGCACCAATGGCATGATACGGGAATATTTAATTTTATGAGGTATCTTCCGCAAGAAGCCCTCAAATACCCCCATATAGACTTTGCAACGCCAAGCGAAGTTGCAAACAGATATCCAGCGCGCGGAACAATCGATGTCAACGAGTTCTCGACGATTTCATGGGCTGATCTTGAGCGCGATGCATCTGCATGGCTTGGAAACGGTATGCAGAGATTTATTTTTTCAGAGCTTGAGCGGGTCGGAAAGCTTGTCCAGCAGTCGAAAGACCAAAAACTTATAAGCGTCTGGAGAAACCTCCAGACTTCGGATCATCTTTATTACTGTTGCACAAAACACTGGGCTGACGGCGATGTCCATAAATATTTCTCGCCATACGGGACGCCGCAGAACGCCTTTGAGGGCCTTGTTAAATCGATCACTCATCTTGAATATATTGCAAAACAGGCAATAAAGGCGGGCAACAAAAAAGCGTTTTTAAAAGAATCGCGGATTGAAGTTCCGGAATTCGCGTCAGCTCCTCACCCATACCAAGAAAGTCTCAACACATCATTATAAATGAGCCTGGGCAATATTTCTTAATGCTTGAAATTCAGGTCGTTCCGCAGAAGACGAAAAAATTCCTGCGCGCGGTGATATTTTTAAAGGATGCCGGGATTGATGTTGATGCTGATGTTTCTGTTTCTTTTCAGCTGCCTGGCGGAAAAGAGATGATTTTTCTTCCGGAATCAAGCGACGCGCCAAATTACATTTATCCGGAAAGCACATCGCGTTTTGTGCACCGTATAGAAAAAGGGATATATCTTCTGCACTCAAGAAACCGCGCGCTTTTTTCGGCAAAAAAGATTGCAGTTAATGTTTTGTACAAACGCGAAAAAATTTGCATGTCTTTTGTGATTTAGTCCGAGCGCCGCAAGAACCCTGCCCGCTTTAGCGGGCGGATGAATTGCGTCACCAGCTTCTAAGCGCTCGGAATTCAAGAATCATTAGATTTTTCTTCTAGAAAACCTAAGAATAGGGCAGGGAACGAACCTTGC